>NZ_JBEOZN010000065.1:0-52982 GCF_040298085.1 Streptosporangium sp. NPDC001681
GAAGCTCGGCGGCCACGGGTTCGTCGTGAAGCTCGCCCGTGAGGGCGTCGAGCGTGCCACCGGCTGGACGCCCGTCCAGCCGCTCAACGGCCAGCGCTGCCTGACCCGGGCGGCCTTCGAAGCCGCCCGGCCACTGGCCCACGGCTTCGGCGTGGAGACCGGTCTCACGATCGATCTGCTCAGAAAGGGCTTTCGGGTACGCGAGGTCCAGGTGGAGATGGCCCACCGGGCCACCGGCACCGACTGGCGGGCCCAGCTCCATCGGGCCAGGCAGTTCCGTGACGTCGCCCGCGCCCTCCTGGTCCGCCGCTGAGCCTGGCGACATTCACCCGGCGAGCGGTCCCTCGCGGGTCCGGCGAGGACTCGCGGCCTCCAGACCTGTGATGTCTTTGCAGGTCAGAGGCCATGCGAGAGTCGGCGGTGCGGGTAGTCGCCGCGGGTCGGCCGAGGTCACACGCGGGATGCGGGGACGGCCGGGGCCACCGGGAGAACAGGTCGTCCGCCGCTCCTCGCGGGGCCGTCCGGTCCGCCGCCGCACCGGGCACCTGTGGGATGTGCTGGAATCTGCGGGTGAGCTTGGAGGCGTCGGTCGGCGACAAGAGGCGGAGTCCCCTCGGCGGCATGCCGCGGAGGCTCGACATCGCCGCGTTCGGGGCCATGGGGCTCTCGGTGGCGGTCACGGTCCTGATCGGGCTGCTGGGGCCCTCCGCCATGGTCCCGAGGCTGCCCGGGCCGTCCTGGCAGCCGCCGTACTCGCTGGACGTTCCGGTGAGCGCCCATCTGGTCATCGCCATGGGCGCCGTCGCGATCGTCCTGGGCGGGCTCGGGCTCGCCGCCGCGCTCAGGTCCCGGTGGAGGCCGGAGGCGCGATGGCTGCTCATGGCGGGCTGCGCCACCGCGGGGCTGCTCGCCTTCCTGCCGCCCTCGGGCTCGGCCGACCATCTCAACTACGCCGCGTACGGCAGGCTGGTCACGCTCGGCCAGGACCCCTACGCGGTCACCCCCGCCCTGCTGCCCCACGATCCGGTCACCGGCGCGGTGGAGGAGTGGGCCGGGGTGACCAGCGTCTACGGCCCGGTCGCCACCGCGGTACAGGCGCTGGCGAGCCTCGTGGGCGGCGACTCGGTCCGGCTGACGGTCTTCGTGATGGCCGCGGTCAACGCCGCGGCGTTCATCGGTACCGCGCTGCTACTGCACCGTTTCGCCAGGGGGGACGAGGAACTGCGCGGGCGGGCGGCACTGCTCTGGGCGGCCAACCCGCTGATGATCTACCACCTGGGCGCGGGGATGCACATCGACACCCTCGCCATCGCCTGCATGGTCGCCGCGCTCACGGTTCGCGGGGCCGCCTCCGGGCTGCTGCTCGGGGTGGGCATCGGGGTCAAGCTCAACGCCGGGCTCGTCGCCCTCGGCCCGGCGTGGGAGCTGCGCCGCTCGCCGGGCAGGCTCGCCGTGGTGGCGGGGACCGCGACGGCCACCGTGGTGGCGATCTACGCCGTCGCCGGGCCGCACGTGCTCGACCAGGTGAGCGCCGCCAGCAGGAAGGTCTCCCTCGCCACGCCCTGGCAGCTCGTCAAGGTGGGGCTCCAGTCGCTCTTCGGGCCGGGCGCGTACTCGGCCTGGATCCAGATCGGCTCCCTGCTGCTGATGGTCTGCCTGGCCTGGCTGCTGCTGCGGGCACTGCCCGCGGAGACCGCGCCCGGCGACACCGCGCCCGCGGTCGCCGCGGTGATGGTGGTCGCCTGGCTGTTCGCCGCGCCGTACGCGCTGCCCTGGTACGACGGGCTGGCCTTCGCGCTGCTGGCCATGGCGTCCTGGCCCGTGCTGGAAGGCTTCATGGTCGCCAGGGTCGTCGCGCTGTCGCTGGGCTACCTGCCGGCCAGGGAGGCGCTGCGCCCCGAGGACCTGCTCTGGATGAAGACCCTGCTCAGGGAGCGGGTGGTGCCGTGGACGCTGCTGGCACTGACGATCGCCCTGGTGTGCTGGGCGGCGAGAGCGCCAGGGCGCGCACGGAGGCGGCGAGCGTCAGTGGAACCGCGACCGTGAGCGCCATCGCCGGGATCGCGATGCCCGAGTCGTTCATCAGGAAGCCGATCAGCGCGCAGGCCAGCGCGCCGATCAGCCCGGCGCGCAGCGCGGGCGAGAGCGCGTAGGCCCGGCCCAGGGCCGAGGCCCCCCATCGCGAGGGGCGGTCGAGCACCAGGAACAGGAACGCCAGCGCGACCAGCGTGAGCAGGGACAGTGACCAGTTGCCGACCGTGACCCCGATCATCGCGCCGAACTTGCGGCCGACCACGGTCCATGCCTCCCCGTCCAGCACCTGCTGGACGAAGGCGCCCAGGTGGGTGCGCTGGTCGGCGGGCCTGCGCCAGTCGGCGACCGCGATGGTGCCGATCAGCAGGACACCCGCCAGACCGGCCAGGCCCAGCTTGACCGGTGAGACCCGCCCGCCGGCCAGCAGGATCACGAGGATGGCGACCCCCACCAGGAACGCCGGGACCCCGCCGAAGTCGGCGCCCCACGCGGGCCAGCCGTCGGCGAACACCGCCAGCCCCCCGTACGTCACGCACACCGCGAGCGCGAGCCCGCGCCGGCCGCGTGAGATCAGCCACTGGGCCGTCCCGGCCAGGGCCAGGATCGTACCGGCGGAGTAGACGGCGAAGGCGATGTTGCTGAAACCGTAGAAGCGGCCGCCGGTCACCGGCTCGTAGCCGGTGACCGCGTTCACCTGGAGCACCGAACCGGTCATCACGTCGGCCAGCAGCGCCATCGAGGTGATGGCGGCGACCACGGTCAGCGGGCCCAGCGGGTGCGTCCGCCACGGCCCGGCGAACGCCACCCCCGTGATCACGCAGGCGAATCCGAGGATCGTCACGATCACCGCGGCCATCGGGGCGGGCAGGCTCCACCAGGGGACGAGTTGCGCCAGGAAGGTGGAGACCGCGATCGCCCCGCTGACCACGGCGACGACCTGGACGGCGGTCAGGGCTCGGGAGCCGCCCCAGCCCCGCCGGATCGCGACGGCGGCCAGCAGGTAGAACAGGATCTGCACCGCCACGAACACCGCGAAGAACGGTCCTCGCACCTCGCGCAGCACCTGGCTCGCCAGGTCGTCGTCCGCCAGCTTCCGCACGGTCGCCGCGACCGGCTCCCCGCTCGGCTCCTGGCCCTGCCAGGCGCGGCCGACGACCCCGTTCGGGGCCCGCAGGCCCAGCAGGTCGATCGCGGTGGCGGTCAGGTCGGTGTTGGCGACCAGGCCGTCCTGGCGGGTGGAGGTGGCGGTGAGGTAGCCGCGCGGGTACGGCTCACCGCCGGGAGACGGGCCCCGGGCGATCGCCACGTGCAGGTGCGGCGCGATCGAGGTGTCGGCCAGGCCGCCGAGCAGGACCGTGGTCCCGCTCCCGGGTGTCTTCCCGGCTTCCGGAGTCTGCGCGGTTCCGGGGGCCCGGGTGGTTTCGGAGGTCGGAGTGGGGGGCGTCGCCGGAGCGGTGGCGGCCGCGCGTGGCGGGGGCAGGCGGTCGAGGACCGCGCCCACCACGCGGTCGGCTCTGGCCACAGCCTCCCGCCTGGTCTGAGCGGTCATCGAGACCGGGGCGCCGTCCGGAGTGAGGCCGCCGCCGATCCAGGCCCTGGCCAGGTCGTCGGCCTCCACCACGATCAGCCCGTACGGGGACAGCTCGCCGAGTTCCTCGATATTCGCCGCGTATTTCGCGATTTTTCCTGATGTGTCGGCGGCGGCGAGCGCGGCCCCCGGCCCGACGGCGGCCACCTTCAGGCCCGCTCCGGCCGCGAGCCGACCCAGTTGCCCGAGCACCGGCCGGTAGGAGGTGGTGGCGTTGAAAGCGGACAGCTCGTCCCAGCCGGGCACGCTCGCCCCGCCGTCGGAGGTCGCCTCCGGCGTGCGCGGCAGCGCGCAGCCCGCGCCCGGGGCACCCGCCCGCTGGCCCGCGGAGACCGTCAGCCAGCCCGCCACCGGGCAGGTGATCCCCCGGTCCGGCGGCGGAACCGCCCGGGTGGACATGGAGGCGGACCCGCCCTCGCCCGCGAGCCTCCACAGGTTCGGGGTCCGCTCCGGGTCCAGGTCACTCCACTCCAGCCCCGGCACCCCGATGACCACGACCCGCTCGGGAAGCGCCCTCGCCACCGAGGCGCTCGCCGTACCGGTACCAAGGGCTCCCAGGAGCCCGCAGACCCCGGCCAGCAGCAGGGACATGGTGATCAGCACGGTCCTGGAGAACCCCGTTGGCCGATTCTTTTCCGAGCCGCGTGACCCGCGTGTTCCGTACCGGATGACGACCTCGGCGGGCGGAGTCCCGGTGGGCAGGGGGCGCGTCGGCCGCGCGGGCCGCCCCGGCCGTGTCGCGGCGCCGGGCGTCCCGGTGGCGGCCGGACGCGCGAGCCCGCGACCGCGCGGTGTCGAAGCCATCCGTTCCCCTGTCCGTATCCGTCGGGCGGCCGTTTCCCCGGCCCCACGGTAGCCTGCCTGGTCGTGAGGACTGGCGAGGTGACCACGGCCGGACGGCGCACGTGGACGTGGCTGACGTGGTTGAGGTGGCTACCTTGGCTGCCCGCTCTGCTGCTGGTCGCCGCGGCGGTGGCCCCGCTGGTGCTCTACTGGCTGGGCAACGTGGACGACCAGCGCCTGGTCGACCTGGATGTGTACCGTACCGGCGGGGAGGCGGTGCTGGAGGGCCGGTCCGTCTACGGGTTCGTCACCCCGGCGCCGCAGTTGCTGCCGTTCACCTACCCGCCGGTGGCCGCCCTGCTGGCCACCCCGCTGGCGGCGATGTCGTGGCCGGCGGCGCAGTGGGCGTGGACGGCACTGATCTTCCTGACCCTGGCGGTCACCGTCGGGCTCTCCTTCCGCGCCCTGCTCACCGGGACGGGCACCCAGGGCGCGGTGCCGGCCTCGCCGGTGGTCGTTCCCGGTACGCCCACCGGAGACCTGGTACGGGCGGATGCGCGTACCCGGCCTCGTGGGACGGGCTGGGCGGGTGGTCTGGAGAGACTGCGCGGGATGGACCGGCTGTGGGCGCCGCTGCTGTTCGCCGTCCTGATGATCGCGTGCACCTACCTGATGCCGATCAGGGACCAGGTCCGCTTCGGCCAGGTGGACATCCTGCTCGTCGCGCTCTGCCTGGCCGACTGCGTGGCCAGGCGACCGGTGTGGCCGCGCGGCATGCTGATCGGCCTGGCCACCGCGGTCAAGCTCACCCCCGGCGTCTTCCTGATCTACCTGCTCATCACCGGTTTCGGCCCCGGGGCGAGGCGGGAGCAGCGCGACACCTTCCTCGTCGCCGCGCTCACCGCCGCGCTGCTGACCCTGCTGCCGTTCGTGGTGATCCCGGCGGACGCCGCCGACTTCTGGTTCCGCGCGCTGCTCGACCCCGAGCGGCTCGGTGCCAACGCCGCGACCACCAACCAGTCGATGCGCGGCATGCTCATCCGGCTCTACCTGCCCGACGTGCTGACGAGCCTGCTCTGGGTGGCGCTGGTCGCGGTGGTCGCCTGGTACGGCTTCCGCCACGCTCGCCGGGCGCTGCTCGACGGGCACCCGATGGCCGGGGTCGCCCTGGTCGGGCTGATGGCGGTGCTGCTCTCCCCGGTCGCCTGGATCCACCACCTGGCCTGGGTGGTCGTGGTGCTCGGGGCGCTGGCCGGCGACGGGCGCGACCCGGTCAGGGTCCGGGTGGCCGCCGGGGTCTGGCTCTACTACGTGCTGCCGATCCCCTGGTGGGGGGTGACGATCAAGGCGGCGGAGATCCCGGTGCTCAGCCCCGTGCTCGGCAAGATCGTGCAGAACGGGTTCGGGCTGGGCGCGCTTTTCCTGGTCTGGCTGCTGGGGGTGTGGCTGCCCAGGCGGAGAGCGGCATTCCAGGCGCTCCGCTGATACGGGGTGATCCGTGGTGTGAAATGACCAAGTTTGATGTGACTTGTAGGGCGAAGCAGCTTAATGCGGAGCGACCTCGGGTGGTCTTGGGGAGGACCAAACGGCCCGGAGGTGCGATCTTGGGCACATTTTTCGACAGTCGCCGGATAACCTGAGGTCATGCCGAAATTCGCTTACCTGGGACCGGAGGGAACCTTCACCGAAGAGGCCCTGCGCATCCTGGCGCCGGAGGCCGAGCGTCTGCCGAGCCCGAACATCACCGCGGCCCTCGAGTCGGTCCGGCGTGGCGAGGCGGACGGAGCGGTCGTCCCGCTGGAGAACTCACTCGAAGGCGCCATCACCACGACCCTTGACGAGCTCGCCCAGGGGGAGCCGCTGCTCATCACCGCGGAGCTGCTGCTGCCCGTCGAGTTCTCGCTCCTGGCGCGCCCCGGCACCGAGATGGGACACATCAAGAGGGTCTTCACCCACCCGGCGGCCATCACCCAGTGCCGCAACTTCACAGCTCGAGAGCTGCCCGACGCCGTGGTGGTCGCCGCCCCGTCGACGGCGGCGGCGGCGCAGGAGGTCGCGATCCCCGGCTCGCCGTACGACGCGGCCATCGCCGCGCGCATCGCCGGTGAGCACTACGGCCTCGTCCAGCTCGCGACCGGGATCGGTGACCGCACCGACACCGTGACCCGGTTCGTCCGGGTGACCCGTCCCGGCCCGCTGCCCGAGCCGACCGGTGCCGATCGCACCTCCCTGGTGGTCTTCCTGGCCGACGACCATCCGGGCGCGCTGCTGGAGATGCTGACCGAGTTCTCCGTCCGCGGCGTCAACCTGTCCCGCATCGAGTCGCGGCCCACCGGCGACGGCATCGGCCGTTATTTCTTCCACTTCGACTTCGAGGGCCACGTCGCCGACGCCCGGGTCGGCGAGGCGATCTCCGGTCTGCACCGGATCTCCGCCAAGGTGCGCTTCCTGGGCAGCTACCCGCGCGCCGACGCCTTCGCACCGCAGATCAAGCGCGGTACGAACAACGACGACTTCGCCGAGGCCGCCGCCTGGCTCGACAGGATCCGTACCGGCCAGAGCTGATCGCCGGCCGCTACGGAGCAAACCGGGCGCGGACGCGAGCCGTACCTCGGTAGCCTGTGACTGTGATTGACCTGCGTACCCTTCGTGAGGATCCGGACCGGCTACGGGCGTCGCAGCGTGCCCGCGGTGAGGACGACTCTGTCGTCGACACGCTGCTCGACCTTGATGAGCGCCGACGTGGTGCGCTGAGCCGTTTCGAGACGCTCCGCGCCGAGCAGAAGACCGTCGGCAAGTCGGTCTCCCGCGCCTCGGGGGAGGAGAAGGCGAGCCTGCTGGAGCGGGCGAAGGATCTCTCCTCGCAGGTCAAGTCAGCCGAGGCCGAGGCGGAGAAGCTCGCCGCCGAGCTCGATGAGCTGATCTACACGGTGCCCAACCTGGTGGAGGAGGGCGCTCCGGAGGGCGGCGAGGACGACTACGTCGTCCTGGAGGAGATCGGCGAGAAGCCGTCCTTCGACTTCGAGCCCAGAGACCACCTGGAGCTCGGCGAGCTGCTCGGCGCCATCGACATGGAGCGCGGCGCGAAGGTGTCGGGCTCGCGGTTCTTCTTCCTGCGGGGCGTCGGCGCGCGGCTCCAGCTCGGGCTGCTCAACATGGCCATGCAGCAGGCGATCGAGGCGGGCTTCGTCCCGATGATCACACCCGTGCTGGTCAAGCCGGAGTCGATGAAGGGCACCGGCTTCCTCGGCGCCCACGCCGGCGAGGTCTACCACCTGCCCGGCGACGACCTGTTCCTGGTCGGCACGAGCGAGGTGCCGATGGCGGCCTACCACGGCGACGAGATCCTGGACGGCTCCGCGCTGCCGTACCGCTACGCGGGATGGTCCTCGTGCTTCCGCCGCGAGGCCGGCTCGTACGGCAAGGACACCCGGGGCATCATCCGGGTCCACCAGTTCGACAAGGTGGAGATGTTCTCCTACGTCCGGCCGGAGGAGGCGCACGCCGAGCACCTGCGCCTGCTCGACTGGGAGAAGGAGATGCTGGCCAAGGTCGAGCTGCCCTACCGGGTGATCGACACCGCGGCCGGAGACCTGGGCACCTCGGCCGCCCGGAAGTTCGACTGCGAGGCGTGGGTGCCGAGCCAGGGCCGCTACCGCGAGCTCACCTCGACCTCCAACTGCACCGACTTCCAGGCCCGCCGCCTCGGGGTGCGTTTCCGTGACTCCGGTGGCAAGCCCCAGCACGTGGCCACCCTGAACGGCACGCTGGCCACCACCCGCTGGATCGTCGCGATCCTGGAGAACCACCAGCAGGCCGACGGCTCCGTCGTGCTGCCCAAGGCCCTGCGCCCGTACGTCGGCCTCGACGTGCTCGAACCCGTCAAGTAGCCGTCTTCGAAGGCCCCGTCGTAGGTACGGCGGGGTCTTCACGCGTTCATGGCGCAGACCGCCCCGCGGCCCTCCAACCGACCAGGGCGGTCAGTCCGTGAGGTAGCGCTGCACGGTGGGGCCGAGCCAGGCGACGATCTCCTCGCGGGACATGGCGACTACCGACGGCATGCACAGCACGGTCCGCGAACAGGCGGGCATCGAGTTCGAGGGCGGGCAGTACGCGGAGTCGTTCAGCCTGGCCGACGTGCGGCTCACCGGCGGGGTGCCGGACGACGAGGTGGTCCTCTACTTCGCACCCGCCGGGCTGGTCGTGGTCGCACCACTGCCCGACGGCACCCACCGGATCGTCTCCACGGTGGACGAGGCACCCCGCGACCCCGACGTGGCCTTCGTCCAGGGGTTGCTGGACACCCGGGGCGCGCGAAGGGGGCGGGCGGTGGTCGGCGAGGTCGTCTGGGGGACGCGCTTCCGCGTCCACCACCGGGTGGCCCGCACCTTCCGTGCCGGGCGGGTCCTGCTCGCCGGCGACGCCGCGCACGTCCACAGTCCCGCAGGAGGGCAGGGAGTGGACATCGACATCCCCGGCGCCACCGCCCTGGCCGAAGCCCTCACAATCGCTCTCAGCGGCGGACGGGTGGATCTGGACCGCTACACCGCCGACCGTCGCCCCGTCACCTTCGCCGGCCGGCTCTCCAGACTGGCCAACATGCACGGGAGCCTGCGGCCGATCAGGAACCTGGTCCTGCGGGCCCTGGCGATCAGCCCGGCCTTCCGCCGGCGTCTCGCCTGGCGGCTCTCGGGTCTTGTCCACCGATGAGGCTCTCGCCTTCCGGCCGCCGACGAGGGCGGGGGCGGCGCGGGGGCCGGTGTTCGCGGGCGGAGGCGGTGGGGCCGCACGGGCGGCCACCCGGACGGCCGAATGATCGCCCGGCCGCGAGTTGGGATGTCCCGGAAATGCGGAAGGCGGGGTTCGCCAGGAGCGAACCCCGCCTTCCGGTCAAACAGGTTCAACCAAGAGGTCTATGCGTCAGACGGCGCGGACCTGCGAGGCCTGCGGGCCCTTCTGGCCCTGGGTGATCTCGAACTCGACCCGCTGGCCGTCTTCGAGGCTACGGTAGCCGTTGCCCTGGATCTCGGAGAAGTGCACGAACACGTCCGGTGCACCGCCATCCGGTGCGATGAAGCCGAAGCCCTTTTCAGCGTTGAACCACTTGACGGTTCCCTGAGCCATTAAAGCTCTCCCTCAGGATTTGAAACTTTGGGATTCACACCTCATGAACCCCATGTGTCGTACAGCGGGCCCCGGGGTGGCTCAGTCAAACTGGTTTTCACAACGGGATTCAGCTAATACAACGCCATCACATCTAACACTATCCGGCGCATGCGTGTTCCCGCCATCAGGAAGATTCCTGGGACGGGATGCTGGGGGCCGACACCCCGGCCATCACAGTGCAGACTGGGACTTGTTATGCGAAGCCCCAGGCTGGTCGCCACCGACCTCGACGGCACCGCTCTGCGTTCGGACGGCACCGTCTCCCCCCGTACAGCCGCCGCTTTTGCGCTTGTGGAGAACGCCGGGGCGGCGCTGGTCTTCGTGACCGGCAGGCCGCCCCGCTGGATGCACACGGTCGCCGGAGCCGTGCGCCATCGCGGGCTGGCCATATGCGCCAACGGAGCCCTCGTCTACGACCTGCACACCGAACAGATCGTCAAATCCCACCTCATCCACCCGGACGTGCTTGAAGAGGTGGTGAGACGGCTCAGGGAAAAGGTTCCCGACCTCGCCTTCTCAGTGGAATACGAGGGTGGATTCGCCCACGAATCGGACTTCCGTCTCGGCGGGTGGGACAGCAGGGCGGTCGCCGGACTCCGGGTGGGGACGACCACGCTCACCTCGCGGCCCTGCGCCAAACTGCTGGCACTCCACCCCACGATGGATCCCGACATCCTCCACGCGGCGGTCTGCGGGCTGGTCGGCGATCTGGTCACCCCCACTCACTCCAGCGGCCGGGCACTGATCGAGATGAGCGCGCACGGCGTCACGAAGGCCTCGGCGCTGGCCCATCTCGCCATGACGCGCGACATCGGGCCACACGAAGTGATCGCCTTCGGCGACATGCCAAACGATCTTCCGATGCTCCGCTGGGCGGGCGTCTCGTACGCCGTCGCCAATGCCCATCCGGAGGTGTTGGCCGCGGTCGATCACGTGACCGCGGCCAACAACGACGACGGGGTCGCCGGAGTCCTCGAACGGCTCTACAGCCCCTGAGGCCCTACAGGTAGGGGCCGGGGTTGGCGCCGTGCCCCTCCTGCTGTTGCTGCTGGAGGGAGATGCCGCCGGGCAGGGCCCTGCGCATGTTCTCCAGCTGGGCGCGGGCCGCCATCTGCTGGGCGAAGAGCGTGGTCTGTATGCCGTGGAACAACCCCTCAAGCCAGCCGACCAACTGGGCGTGGGCGACCCGGAGCTCCGCGTCGCTCGGCGGGGCGCCGTTGACGTCCTCGGTGAACGGCAGCGACAGCCGTTCCAGCTCTTCGACCAGTTCCGGCGCCAGACCGTCCTCCAGCTCCTTGATGGAGCTCTGGTGGATCTCCTTGAGCCGTTTGCGGCTGGCCTCGTCCAGCGGAGCCGCCCGGACCTCCTCCAGGAGCTGACGGATCATGCTGCCGATACGCATCACCTTGGCGGGCTGCTCGACCAGGTCGGCGACCGATCGTCCCTCGGAGGTCTCATCTTCCTGAGAGCCATGGGGGCCCACGACAACGATGTGCGGAGTGCTCTCCTCAGCGTTCATAGTCTTCAACCTACTAGCAGGATTTTCCCGGTGTGTTCTCCGGACTCCAGGATCCGGTGAGCCTCGGCCGCGTCGCTCAGCGGCACCCGGGCGTGCACCACGGGCCGGATCGCCCCGGCGTCGACCAGGGGCCAGACGTTCTCCACCACCCCGCGGACGATGACCCCCTTCTCGTCGACGGGCCGGGCGCGCAGGGTGGTGCCGTGCACCGAGGCCCGCTTCGCCAGCAGGGCTCCCAGGTCCAGCTCGCCCTTCGTGCCGCCCTGCAGGCCGATCACGACCAGCCGCCCGCCCGTCCTGAGCACCCTGACGTTCCCCGGCAGGTACCTGCCCCCCATGATGTCGAGGATCACATCGGCCTCGACCTTCTCCGAGAAGTCCTCCCGCCGGTAGTCGATCCCCTCGTCGGCGCCCAGTTCCAGACAGCGGGCGATCTTCTCGGGCGACCCGGCGGTGACGACCACCCGCGAGCCGAACGCCTTCGCCAGCTGGATGGCCATCGTGCCGATCCCGCTGGCGCCGCCGTGCACGAGAAGGGTCTCGCCCTTCCGCAGGCGCGCGGTCATGAAGACGTTGGACCAGACGGTGCAGGCCACCTCGGGCAGCCCGGCCGCCTCGACGAGGTCGACGCCGTCGGGCACCCGCATGACCTGCTGCCAGGGCACGGCGACCTTCTCCGCGTACCCGCCGCCGCTGAGCAGCGCGCACACCCGGTCACCCGGCGCGAATCCCACGGCGTCCGGCCCCACCTCGGCGACCACACCGGAACACTCGAGTCCCGGGTACGGAGAGGCGCCGGCGGGCGGATTGTAGAAACCCAGCCGCTGCAGCACGTCGGCCCTGTTGACCGCGGAGGCCGCCACGTCGATGATGATTTCGCCGCGCTCGGGTAACGGGTCGGGAACCTCCCGCCACGTCAGAACTTCCGGTCCGCCTGGTTTATCGATCACGATGGCGCGCATGTGAGCAAAGGTATCCGCCAAGCCAACTTGGTGGTTGCTCGCGTTGACAAGAACACAGGGCGTTAACCTGCTATGTGTTTGCTGCCCTTTTATGCCCATCCCGAGGGGGAACACGGTGGCAAGACACGATCGTGAGGAATCTCTCGAGGAACAGCTCGCGTGGCTTGACGCCATCAAAGAGCAGGAGGAGGCGCCGGCCCTGGCGGTGCAGGCCACCACGGTGGACGACACCGTCGTCTCGCCGTACCCGAAGGACCCCTGGAGTCTGGTCCCGGCCGAGCCCGACACGGCGTCCTCGCCGCTGTTCCGCGCGGCCGTCGACTCGGCCCACCCGGCCACGAGCTCGCCGACGGCCGAACCGCCGGTCGAGGACGCCGACGCGGCCGACTGGATGGAGGCCTCCGACACGGTGAGCTCCTTCACCGTGCCCGCCCCGGCATCCGGCAAGCAGGACAACGACGGCTTTCTCGCGCCGCTCAAGCCCCTGCCGCGCCAGGAGCCCGGCGACAGCGCTCCGGGGGACTTCACCGAGCCGCACATCCGCACCCCGTTCGCGGCGCCCGCGCACGAGCCGTCCCGCGGCCTGTTCGAGCAACCCCAGCGCCAGGCGGAGTCCTCCGATCCCGCCCCGTCGTCTCCTTCGGCCACTTCACCAACCTCGGCCACTTCATCCGCCTCATCCGCCTTGTCCGCCGGGACCGCCGAGCCTGAGCCGGCCGCGTCGGCCTCCTCGGACACCCAGCGGTTCACCTTCGGCAGCGACGAGTTCGGCGGCACCGACCCTGGCCGGTTCTCCTTCGGCAGCGGCGGCTTCGGCAGCGGCGGCTTCGGCAGTGAGAGCTTCGGCGGTGAAGGCTTCGGCGGTGGCGGCCAGGACCGCGCGCAGTCCAACCCGGGCGGCACGGCCTTCTCCTTCGGCAGTGGAGACTTCTCCGTGGAGAGCGCCGGGGCCGACAGGCCCGCGGCCGATGCCGGTGGTGACCTGCCCGCTCCCACCGCCGACCGGTTCACCTTCGGTTCGGTGGAAACCGACCGGTTCCCCACCGGTGGCGAATCCACGACGACACCGACGGCGAAGGAATCATCCGAGCGCTTCGCCCCCGCTCCGGCCCCCGTCTCTCCGCCCTCCCACGAGCCCGAGCAGGCCGAGCCGTTCCGGGCACCCGACGCCTTTGGCACCGACCGGCCGGAGCCGGCCGCGTCACCGTCATCGGAACGTTCCTCCGGTACGGGTGCCTTCGGCTTCTCGGACTCCTCCGCCGGCCAGGAACGCACGGAACGGGAGAACTTCTTCGCACCCGGCCGGGAGAGCGGCCCATCCCAGGAACGCGGTGCCGTCTCCGGGTGGGAGGCCACCTCGGCCCAGGAGCGGATGGAACGGGAGAACCCCTTCGCACCCGGCAGGGACGCGGCCGAACCGGTGCGGGAGCCGTACCAGGCACGCCGCCGTCAGACGGCTCCGGCGGCCGCCTTCGGCACGCCGGCCAGGCAGCACCCTCCGGGCACGGCCCCCCGGCCATCGGCCGACAGCCTGGATCCGGAGTCGCTGCTCCGCGGGCGCCGCAACGCGCCCGCCGGGGGCTGGCGGAAGCTGGTCTACAAGGCGTCCGCAGGACTGATCAAGCCGGGCGAGTCCCCCGAGGTCCGCCGCCGTCGCGAGCTGGTCGGCCGCGCGCGCACCCCGGTGGCCACCGGCCACCACCGCGTCGCCGTGCTCAGTCTCAAGGGCGGTGTCGGCAAGACCACCACCACGGTCGGCCTCGGCGCCACCCTCGCTCAGGTACGCGGAGACCGGGTCATCGCGGTCGACGCCAACCCCGACCGGGGCACCCTGTCGGACAAGGTCGAGCTCGAAACCTCCGCGACGGTTCGCGACCTGCTCAACGAGCGCCAGCAGATCAAGAGGTACGTCGACATCAGGGCCTTCACCTCGCAGGCCCCCTCACGCCTGGAGATCCTCGCCTCCGATCGTGATCCGTCGGTGTCCGAGGCGTTCAGTGCGTCCGACTACCAGTCGGTCGCCCAGGTCCTGGAGAACTTCTACTCGATCTGCATCACCGACTGCGGCACCGGCCTGCTCCACTCGGCGATGTCCGGCGTGCTCGGGCTGGCCGACCAGCTCGTCCTGGTCAGCTCACCCTCCGTGGACGGCGCCCGCGCCGCCTCGGCGACCCTGGACTGGCTGGAGGCCCACCACTACGAGGAGCTGGTCCGCTCCGCCACCGTGGTGCTGTGCAGCGTCCGCCCGAGGTCGAAGTCGACCGTCGACCTCGACCGCCTGGAAGCCCACTTCGCGGCCCGCTGCCGCGCGGTCATCCGGGTCCCCTACGACACGCATCTGGAGGAGGGCGCGGAGATCGACCTGGAGCGGCTCCAGCCCGCCACCCGCGAGTCCTACCTCCGCCTGGCCGCCTCGGTCGGCGACGGCTTCGCCGGTCCCCAACCCTGACCCGCCGGCCCGGCAGGCTGATGTTCCGCTTTGTTGTTCAGCGCCTGCCGGGTCTCGGGCACGTCCGGGCCAATGAGAGACTAGTGTGCAATCTGACACGTTCTTGGGACGTGTCACCAGGAGAGCTCGCCTAGTGGACGATGGCGGCGGTCTTGAAAACCGCTAGGCCGGGTGACCGGTCTCGTGGGTTCGAATCCCACGCTCTCCGCTGAGCATCACAAACGGCGTCTGGCCAGGCACTTAGCCTTGGTGAGGCGCCGTTGATCGTTTCCGGGGTGTGCAGCCGTATGCCGCTCTGAGCGGCCCTGAGTCGGTGTTCGCGGAATATACGCGGAATGATGTTGGTCGCATCCGCGCAGGTCGCGTTGGAAGAATCGCTGCGGGACGCCTTCGAGGAGCGACGGTGGAGATGGTGGACTGGAGCCGGATACCCGGCACGTGTTGGTACCGTCCCGAGGATGCTCAAGCCGCGGTGGAGGTGTTGGCGCACTCCGCCTCCGCCGGACAAGCCGTCCGCGCGCTGGCCGATCTGCGGTCTACGGTCAGCAACGATCACGCCGGCACTCTCTACCCGGCCGCAGTCCCGGCTACGAGCGTGTTCCTACGGGTCATCAGCGACCGACCAGGTCCGCCCCGGCAGGAGGCTCTCAACACGCTGCTGGACTGGTGGGGTTGCTTCCAGCCTGAGCCGGGTTTCGAGACCTACGAAGATCCCTCGTCCGGATCCGTCGCCCTGATCGAAGGCATCACAAGTCGTGTCCGTAGCGCCGCGGATGTGCTCCACCGCGTCATGGATGATCCCTCCGAAGGGGGAGGCCACCGGCCCGGCGCCAGGCTTCTGCTGGCCAAACTCGACAGGGGGTGGACCGCCGCCAGCGTCTGACTCAAGGCGGCGGCGCGGCGCGCCGCCGCACGACCCTCCCACCGCCCGCCGTCCGGGCGTGCGGCGTGGGCGCCGGTCCCGAACGGCGGCGGGCATCGGCCCGCCCGCCGATCGTCGGCCCCGCCGTACCTGTCAACGCACCGCACCAGGCCGCACCGCCGCAAGGCATCACCACCTCGTAAGGGCGATGAGGAAGCCGACCTATGCGAGTGCTCCATGATCGCACCGTCTGATCGTCAGAGGCGTTGACCAGCTACGACCCATCCGCGGCAATCGCACGAGTGCGATCATGCCTGCCCATGCTGAGGCCTTCGGTCATGCGTCAACCTCAGTTGACATCAATATGATTGTCAATCTAAATTGACGTCATGGAATGGGGTGAGAGACCTGGAAACAACGATGTCCCGACGCCGATGATGGTCGATGTAGGCGATCACGCGCTCTGCGCACAGGTCCGCGGGAAAGGTCCTACCGTGGTTCTCGACTGCGGCGGCTCAGGCCAGGGCATAGGCGGCTGGGGAGAGGATCTGGAGCGCACGTTAGCCGAGCGGGCCACCGTGGTGACCTACGACCGGGCCGGCGTTGGCCGCTCCGGCGGATCGCAGGCCCGTACCGTCACCGAGATGGCCGACGACCTGCGCCGACTTCTTCACGCCCTGCATCTTGAACTGCCAGCGGTGTTCGTAGGCTGGTCCTACGGCGGGCTCGTCACCCAGTTCTATGCCACCCGCTATCCCAGTGACGTGGCGGGACTGGTCTTCGTGGATCCAACCGCCAGCGGAACCCCGCCAGGCTCAGCGCTCGTACGGGACCTGTCGTTCCTTCTTGCCCCACGGCTACTGCGCCTGCGTGCGATATTCGGCGGCACCAACGCGCAGCCGCTACGCGAATTGGCCGTCACCCTGACCGGGATGCAGAACGTCATGCGCGAGGTCGCCCAGGCGCGTCAGGAGAGCGGATTGCCGCCCGCGCCCATCCGCGTGATCACGGCAGGCCGGCGGCCGCGGATGCCCAAAGCGCATCTAGAGCATCTCAACGCCGACCATCACGCTCTGGCCGACCAGTCCCCGTATGGGCGGATGATGGTCGCCGAACGGGCCAGTCACCAGATTCCGTTCGAGCAACCCGAAATCATCAGCCAAGCGGTCGACGAGGTGCTGAGCCTGCCGCCGAACTCACAGGAAGATTTGAACGGGTAGCTCAGATTCTCCGACGCGGCTCCCTACGATCGCCATGCTGTGCTTGGCCGCCGTAGATGCCTGGGGGCGATCGACGGGCCAGGGTTGCACTTCGGGTTGCAATACAGGGTCGTTCAAAGTTGTTCAGGATGGGCCGCACATACCCTCTGATCTGCATTGAACTGTCTGGAACAGCGCAAGGTCGGTCTTTTAATCCGTGGGTTCGAGGTTCAAATCCCCGGCAGCCGCAACTCGCCTCCACCGCGAGACAGGCCAACAAGCCGGGTGTCGCTCAGACTCGACCCAGGCGCCCCTCAGGGCTGCAGGTCTCCAACCCAGCCCCCCTACGTCTTGAACCGGGCCCGGGCTGTTAGTAGTCATGCTCCGGTCCCGAAAGTCTCTCAGGTCTGTCGGTCCTGAGGTTTACCGTCGGTCCTCCTATGGGCTTGCACTCGTCGGGAGGACGACCGGTGGCAGAGGTGCTGCGGAGGATCAACTATGAGGACGACGTCGAGTACGGACATTTCTATGTGGGAGACTTTGGGCCGCATCTGGACGATTCCGCGATCTCCCATCCATACCTGAGGGTGTCGAACCACCTGGACATCGAATGCGACATCACTCACGGTAAAGCTGATGTACGCGTGGAGATCTGGGACGCCGAACCACCGGCGGCTGACGCTCCTTGGGTGCTGACCTGGGAGAACGCCTACCTCACCGGTTCGGGAATCGTCAGTGTGGGAAGCGAGGCGTGGCCCGACCGGCTGCTGCTGGGGCCTTCGTACTTCCTGTACGGCTTGCGCACCTACCGGGTCCCGTCCGTCTGGGGCAGAGGACACGAGTTCTATGAGGATCCGCAGACCGAGCATGTGCTGCTACGGTTCTGGCCGATCCGGGACGTCTTCGACCCCGTCCTGCATGCCCGGCCGGAGAGGACGACGGCGGCGCCCCGGCCGTCCGCATACGTTCCCGCCACGGACTGGCCGGCCCTGCGCCGTCAGCCCGACCTGCCAGAGCCCGACACGGCCGACGGCCCCGACGAGGACTGGGAGGCCGCCGCCCTCAGGAGGACCCGTGCCCGGATCGCCAGGCAGCTCAATCCCGACGCTGCACCCACCTTCACGATCCTCAGGCGGCACGCGGAAGATCCTCGGAGCCCTTTGAGAGCCAACACCGGCGCGACCTGCCGGGCCCGGCTCTGGCAGCCGGTGAGGGAGAACGAGCCTGGCGTCCTCGGCGTCGACCGGCGGATCGAGAGTGAGGACGGCTCCCGCGACGAGGTGCTGGTCTCCGCGATCGTGACCGTGCTCGACGAGGACGGCGAACTGCTGACGGTCCGGGACGCGACCGAGACGGAGGCCGCACGCCTGCTGGCCGTGGAGCGGGCCTGGCAGTGACGGCTGGTGAGCCGTGCCTTGGGCGATACCCGCAGGTTCCTCATCAGCAGGGGCAAGAGCAGAGTTCGTAGGTGGCCGGGAGAGGGTGCGCGTATCCGCGCAGGTCACGAGCCCGCTCGGGTTGCAGTTCACCGCCGCACCAGCGCGTTCCAGGAAGACCAGTCAGGGGCGTTGGTCCAGGTGGGACTGTTCTGAACGCCGACCTCCCGAGCTGCTAATGCGGTTTATGTTTCCCGCACGACATCTAGTCAGGTATGGCAGGAAGCAGTCTGGAATATTCCACTGGAGTACGCTGCCTTAGGCTTGACGCATGCCAAGCTTTGAGATTGTCACGCATGTTATGGCGCCACCGGAACGAGTCTTCGGCATCTCGCTGGACGTGGATGTTCACGCAGCCTCAATGGCGGGATCTTCCGAGAAAGCAGTCGGAGGTGTGACCGCTGGTAGCTTGACGCCGGGCGATACCGTTACGTGGCGGGCACGACACTTCGGCATCCGTTGGCGGATGACGTCTACGATCAGCGCTTACGATCGCCCTGACTATTTCGTCGATGAGCAGGTGTCAGGCCCTTTCAAACACTGGTACCACGCTCACTATTTCCAGCCTTACGACCACGGCGGTACGGTAATGAGCGACGTCATTGAATTCGCCGCGCCTCTCGGTCCTCTCGGGAGGATCGCTGAAATGCTGGCTCTCCGTAACTACATGCCCAGGTTGATCCGGGTTCGGAATCAGTACATCAAGCAGGTTGCCGAAGCCACTCTCACGGCCGAGTGAGGATCTCCCGGTAATCTCCTGGCTTGTCCGTCGGTCTTGATGTCAGCATTGCCCCTCGCTACCTGAACAGGATGGTTCATATGGGTCTCTTTTTCGAGTACTACCGCGCTGCCGATCGTGAGGCGGCACTTATTCGGCCAGAGGCTTCCCGCACGATCGAAGAGCCTCACGGGGTTGCTGGGTTCGACGCGGTGGAGACCAAGTGGATCGACCCATGGGGAACCTTAAACAAGCTGGTTGCACTCATTGGCGACGTCGATCTCTCCACGGAGCTGGTCGGCATGGTAGCTCTGTATCCCCCGCTGGAAGGCGCCCCGCAGAGCGATGAGGAATGGGACGCCCTGCCGGAGGACTCACCCTACTTGGATGGGCCGGGCATCGAAGAGCTCTCGGTGAATGTGCGTGACCTGCTTGCTGAGGCCAACGATGCATTGCTGCCGGCGCTGGTGGAGCGCTGGGCGCAGATCGAGGAGTTCTCGCACTTTAGCTCGGTCGACATGGAGTATCTCCAGTCGGTAGCCCAGGAACTGGTCGGGCTGTCTCGCCGCGCGAAGAAGCATGATCAGTTGCTCTACTGCTGGATGTGCGCCTGACCGGGGGACCACCATGTAGATCGGCCAGGCTGCACGTTGGGCCATTAGCGGGCCATTTAAGGGTGGTCGACAGGTGGTGGTCACGGCCACTCGCGGGGACCCTCCGCCCAGCTCACGGCCTGCACAGCCCGAGATCGGGCCGATTTGTAAGCAGGATGTCAGGAGCTCGAATTTCCTAGGCTCCGCCACTCTCGCAACATAGAAAAGCCCAGATCAGGTATGGTTCCTCCCGCCGTACTCAGGCCGCGCCACCGCGGCTCTATGCCATTGTTCGCGAGCACCTATCGCTCGTGGAACATCGTGCTTTACGATCATGTGCTATGTCCGGCTTCGAACCGACTCCTCTTGACTATGTGGCGAGATTCCTCATGCATGATCCCTGGCCGCTCTACTTGTCGGTTATTCTCCTCCCCCTTCTGATCACGCTTGTCTACCGCGTTCGCAAAAACTCGTGGCCCTCAGTGCTTCGAGTAGTTGCGATGACTTCCCTGGTCATCGGCTTTTGGATGGTATTTCGCGCTCTCTACGGGTATGAATTTGGCCTCAACATCGCCGCCATGGATGTTCTGATCAATGCCGGAACAGCGCTTCTCATCGGAGCCGGCGTCTGCATACTGGCTGAGCGACGTCGTGGTGAAGTGCCTCCGACGGGGACACTTCGGCTCCAGGGGGATCGCCAAGAGCATGAGCCGGGTTTGTAGGTGGTTGGGTGCCGGATCTTCCTGCCGCCGTCATCCCAGGGCAAGCCGAGCAGACCGGGAGCCAGGGCGTCAAGGTCGTTCGTCCGGTGGGGCGATTCACCTCGGCACCCTGGCTTTGGCCCGCTCCCCGGTAGGTGGGACGACGGCGACGGGAAGAGCCGGCGGGGGGCGTGCGCGCCACGCGGGACCATGAGCGAGGTGACCAAACTGCCAGAGGCCTATTTCTGGGAGCCAACGTGGGAGCCAAAGGGCTGTACGGTATGACTACCTTTGTCCTCGCTCTGCCAGGTTGCTTGATGTGTCAAGATGCTGTCATGCAGCTTGATCAAAAACTTGTCGACGCGGCTGTCGCGCAGCTGGATCGGCGATGGCCTTCTGACGAGCAAGGTGGTGCGGCAGCCGTCTACTTGGATGATGGGCAAATCCTCACCAGCGTCGGCCTGGACAACCTCAATGGCGGCGTGTCTCTGTGTCATGAGACCGGTGCCATCTGCCAGGCCTACACGCTCGACAAGAAGGTCACCGCCTCCGTGTGCGTGTATCGGGACCCAGGACGTGAGCGCGTCCTCGTCCTTCCTCCGTGTGGCATCTGTCAGGAACGCTTGGCCTTGTGGGGGCCTGACGTCCAGGTCGGCGTGCCCGACGAGTTCGCCGTGACGGGATGGAGCGTTCGCACTCTTCGTGACGTGAACCCGTTCTACTGGGGATCGCAGTTCACCGATGATGGGGCCTGGCCGGGCCCTGAGGCCCACTTTTCCTGACAGGAAAACGAGCCACCTCAGCTGGAACGCGGTAGCGAACCCCTGCACAGCACGGTGGGTCACCGACGAGCGGGTCCCCAGCCCCCGTCACTGCCCTTCCACCCCGCACAACGCGATACTGACACAGCCCCGACCCGGCTTGCCCCTGCTGCGCTTTCCACCACGTGCATGGTCTCAGCGTTCAGGTTCGAGGCCCAGTTCGGCCGCGCCACCTGCCGTACTCCCCGCACTTCTCAAGCTGACAGCACGGGTTCGATCCCCGTCACCTGTTCTCAGAGCGAAGGCCCAGGTCAGGGGCGCTTTTCCGGCCCGAGCCTTGAACATTTCCCGCCTCTACGCCCGAACCCATTGGTTCACTAAGGACACCACCGCCACCTGCTGGGACTGGACGGCTTCCAGATCTGGGAACGTGACGACACCCCGGTCAGGTGCGAGCCACGTCATGAGACCAGTGGGATCTTGAAAGGCGAACTCGGCGCTGTCGGCTCGGACCTTCGCCCCGCGGTGGAAGATGAGTTGCAGCCGATCACCCGGCCGGAGCCGGAAGGTCACCCGGTCCTCTCCGTCATAGCGGAAGCTCGGGGCGTTCCATTTCACATGCTCAGAAATATCCGTGTTCGACGCCAAAATCGCTGATCTCAGCTGTTCAACACCCGCCTTCAACGGGTGATCGAGGGCCGTCATGAAGCGGTCAACCTCGCCAGATTTGTTTTGCACCTGCCGCTCCTCCCATACAACGTCAAAGAGCATAGTTCCGCATGCAGCGACCGTTGGCGGCAGCGCTGACAGCAACCAGGGACGATCCTGGCGCGTTCTGTCTCGGAGACATGCACGGGATGATTAAGGGTCGGGGAGATGCTTCCGCCCTGTTCAGAGGCCCTGTCGCTGCTTCGAACTCTGAAGCGGAGGACCTCCATCGCGGGTGCTACCTGCTGGCCGAGCGTCTCTATGTCGCCGAGGTCGGCCCGCTGCGCTTGGCGGACGTGGTCATCGACAACACGGTCTTCAGCCGACCGCAGATCATGCAAGGCTGATCGCCTGTTGAGGTCGACCAGTTGGGCAAGACACCGATGAGCGCATCGGCGGCCACACCGGCCCGGAGCACGGCGAGATCCGCCTGATCGAGGTGAGCAGGCATCCGGGCAGTGCCGGTTCCCCCGCAGCTGTCCGCAGGCGTTCAATCCCGAGCACGCCGGCGTTCGGCGAGGTGGCCCCACGCTGATACGACAGCGATGGAGACGGCCAGCAACACGGCGCTTCCGGCGATGTCGAGGACGTAGTGGTTCCCCGTGATGAGCACGACTACCGCCATACCCAGCGGAAAGAGCCACGACAGCAAAGCCGTTCGCGGATGGGAGGCCCGCAGCGCGCACCACACGGCATACGCGCACCACAACGACCACCCCACATGCATGCTGGGCATCGCCGAATACAGGTTCTGGCCGTTCTCGATCTCTCGTGAGGCATGGCCGCCCAGGATGTCGTGCCCGGCAATGATGTCGACGACGCCAGGTAGAGCGAACCGTGGGGGCGACATGGGCAGCGCCCAGAAAACGGGCAGCACGAGGACGGCCATCGCGACGAGGGTTCGGCGGACCTTGATGTAGACATCGGCGTGCCGGACGAAGACCCACACAAGCACACCGATGATCGCGAGGTAGTACAGGCGGTAGTAGTACACCGCCGGTTGGATGAGGGATGGATTCTCGGTCAGCCACTGGTTCGCCCTCAGCGCGATGTCCAGGTGGAAGGCCCGCTCTATGGATTGCAGGGCCAGAGCGTTGGCGGTGGCGGCTGCGACGTCCTTCCCGGCGGCGGCATGAAGCCGTGAGAAGAGCAGGATCACGAGCAGCAGACCAGCCACTTCGACGAGGGGTGCGGGGCGCCCACCCGTCCTCCCGGCCAGTGCGGCTGACCGGGCCCATGCAACCAAGCGCGATAACCGGCTGGCGGCCACCTCAAGCAGGCTCACGCGGGTGACACTAACTCACCCCGTTTCGGCATGGATCATGTCAGCTGAAAGAGCCTCCGGCAGGGGCGCTACCCACTCGTCCGGATTGGGCTCGGGCGAATACGGCGGCAGGAAGAACGGCGACAGCCGACCCTTGTCCGCATCGACGAACTGCTTGACCTTCTTGGCCCGGTGCACGCGGGAGTTGTCGACGATCAGGAACATCGGGTGGTCGGCATCGGCGAGCAGGCGCCCGCAGAATCCGATGAAGGCATCGGCGTCCGGCCCGTGGTCGAACAGCTGGAAGCGCAGCTCGCCGCGGGGACTGACCGCGGAGATCATCATGACCGGGCGGCGGGCTCCGGTCGTGGCCACCACCGGGGTCCGCCCGACCGGCGCCCACGTGGTAGTCGGTGCGTTCCGCCTCTGCATCCATGTCCAAGCGAGTTGCAAGCAGCCATCGTCAGGCTGGATGTCACAGGGCCGGTAGGCCTGTCGTGGGCCGTGTGGTCCCCGATCCCGCGTCCGCGTGACAGGAATGGACATGACCGCGTCGGAGCACGAGTCGTATGTGCCCAGAAGGCTTTCCGACCCCGCAGACGATCCACCACGCGAGGAGCCGCAAGGCTGCCGCCGGATCCCCGCGATACTCGTCACAGCCGTGATCGTTGTTCTGATCGCCCTGGTGGGGATCACCTTTTGGAAGAAGCCCGTAGCCAGTGGCGACAACCGGTCGACCGCTCAGTGCGTGGACACGAGCTCACGTCAGGCTGACGGCACCCACCGGATCGTCGACCGCCGCAAGTGCGAGAGTGATGAGGCCCAACGCGGCCAGTACCGCTGGCAGAGCCAGGGCAAGACCTCCGACTCCGGCCGGAGTCGCAGCGTGCTACGCCGAATCGGCGATTTCATCGGTTACCTGTTCGGCGGAGGCGGTAGGCGCCGTTGAACCTCGTCGGTTCGTGACCGCCGCCGGAAGAGTCGTCCTATGCCACCTCGACCATGGTGGCCGACCTGCCCCTGAGGTGCGAGGAGCCCGCCGGGCGATCGATCACGACGTCAGCGGGATGACATGTGGGGTGCCTCGTTTGCCGCACTTGAGGGCTCTGGGACTGAGCTGTCCTTGACTTCTCCTGCTTGTGGAGGCTCCGACCGTCCATGTTTGAACGCGATGACCAGGAGAACGGCGCCGAGAAGGTAGGCGAGGCCCAGCCAGACGGAAGAAGGCGGGGACCACGGGCCCTGGGTGGGAGGGTCGTCACGCTCGCCGAAGATGACGGAGATCTCACCGGACGCGAAAACCCAGTTGGAGAGGGCCGTACACAAAACGTTGACCGTCCCCAGGGTTGCGATTACTCCGGCTACCAGAAGACTGATCCGCCCACTCCAGCGATTTCTCACCGCTGCCGCCAGGCCGACCAGGATCGGCAAAATCGCGAACACCAATATAAAGGCGTCCACCGTAAAAAGCATCTTTATCAGCCATATGATCTTGATGTCCAGGATCAGCGCAAGATGCGGTAGGCCTATACCGCTTCGGTCGAACATGTCTTGCCCGCAGTGGCCGGTGGATTCGCTGACCCATCCGCAGTTGGAGATGAACATGGTCGGCAGGAAGACGGCCACCGCTGCCAGACACCACCAGATACGGGCTTTCATCTCGATGCCCTTTCAACTGCATAGACATTATGCGTAATGGCCAGGGCAAGATTATGGCACGGAACTCCACGGTTGCATATTGAGTTGCAAATCCAGGTGGTCGGACAGGTCGCATGAGATCCGCTCAGAGCCGGGCCTGAACTGGGCCGAATGGATCCGGCCGAGTGCATCGCCAGAGGCCAGGGTGTTTCCGGGGCCGGCGTCGATGCCTCTGAGCGGCCACACTGCGACGTTCCGGCCAGAGCACGCGGACGGGTGAGGCCGCAGAGTCTCATCTGGTGTGGCCGGTAAATCTTTCCTGCCATTCGGGCAGGTCGGTCAGCCGGTTGCCACGCAGGTCGAGCTCGGTCAGGCCGGTGAGGTTCCCTAACGACTCGGGTAAAGCAGCCAGCAGGTTATCGCGCAGGTCGAGCCGGAGTAGGGCCGTAAGGTTTCCCAACGACTCGGGCAGGGCGGTCAGCCGGTTGCGGCGCAGGTTGAGCTCGGTCAGTGCGGTGAGGTTCCCCAGGGAATCGGGGAGGGCTGCCAGTTGATTGTTGTACAGGTTAAGCCGGGGGAGATTGATGAGTTTCCCCAACGACTCGGGCAGGGCGGTCAGCCGGTTGTGGCGCAGGTTGAGTTTGGTCAGTGCGGTGAGGTTTCCCAGTGACTCGGGTAAGGCTGTCAGCCAGTTTTTGTGTAGGTCGAGTTTGGTCAGTGCGGTGAGGTTTCCCAGTGTCTCGGGTAGGGCTGTCAGTTCGTTGTTGCGTAGGTCGAGTTGGGTGAGATTGGTGAGTTTCCCCAGTGTCTCGGGTAAGGCGGTCATCCGGTTGTGGCGTAGGTCGAGTTTGGTCAGCGCGGAGAGATTTCCCAGCCATTCCGGCAACGCCTCCGGGCCGCGAAAGGACAGATCGAGCGTGGTCAGGGCGGTGAGGTTCCTCAGCGACTCGGGCAGGACGGCCGTCTGGTTACCGCGCAGGCTGAGCGTGGTGAGAGCAGGGAGGTTCCCCAGCCACTCAGGAAACCTCTCCAGGCGGAGGTGTGACAGGTTGAGCGTGGTCAGAGCGGTGAGGTTCCTCAATGACTCGGGCAGGACGCTCAGCCGGTTGTAACTCAGGTCGAGCTTGGTCAGGTGAGTGAAGTCGCCGAGCAACTCGGGCAACGCCTCCAGGCCGAGATTGGACAGGTGGAGGCTGGTCGATCCGTTCTGTAGGCGTTTGCGGATCCGTGCGACGGCAATCGCCTGTCCCGTCTCGGACCACGTCATGATCTTCCTTTCATCATCGCTCGTGCCTGGGCTGGTTCTCCTGTCCCGCCGTTCTTCGGCCCGTTCCCTCGGTGCCGCTTCCGTCAGGAGCACTGTTGACGAGGCTAAAGACCGAGACTGGAGACCAACTTGTAGATCAGTGGGGCCTGGTGGGTGATCGCGTTCCGGAATTCCTCGGCCTCCGCGACCGCCTGCCTAGCGGCCGGCGCGGAGGCAGGTCGGGCCAGGCAGCAGACCGCCGCTTTGGCCTGTCGCTCTCACCATCGCGATGTCCAGGTCCATGAGCGTCGATCCAGGACAAAAGACTCAGGTTCATTCCCGGCGCCGACATGCCGAGGTCAGGTGACACATCCGCCTGGAGCGGGGCGTGAGGCGACGCGCGGTGCCAGGCCGGAGCGATCTGGTGAGGCCGGATCTGGGCGGGATCGCCGGACGCAGGCGGCAGGGCGTCCGCCGAGGTAACGACGCCGGTAGAACGGCCTGGGCCTGCCTGGAGCAGCGTTGGGCGGGCACCAGCGATCGCCGAGCCTCGCGTGGCGCGCCGTACCCGTACCGCGAAGTTGCTCCTCCGGAGCGGTACGGGCCCCGGTCTGCCGCGGATCGCACCATTGACTTACAAGTGGGTTTCCAGCGGCTCTTGATTTGATCCTGGAGTACGAATTGTTGGAGGGAGAATCATGAGGACCCTTGTCAGGCGAGTGGCCGCCGTCGCCGCTACCACGACGGTGGCGTTGATGATCGTTGGCTCCGCGACCACGGGTGTCGCTCAGGCCCAGCCACGCGACCTTGATTGGTACCCGTGCACCATCGACGGTAAGCGGATGATGTGCTCCGACGGCCCGTTCTGATTCTCATCAGAATGGTTGCCTAGGCGGCAGTGATGAGTGTCCTCTCGTCGTCCGGAAGATGACAGGACGCAGTTGAGAACACCTTTGGTCACACACCGAAGCCCCATTCCTTGAGGAAGGAATGGGGCTTCGGCCTTCAAGGCGGGGGACCTGGAAGCCACAGTTCTACGGACGCCGCCGCATCGTTTCGTTATGGCCAAGCCGGAGTGTCGCACCAGGATGACCGTGACCCGAGAAGGGCTTGTCATTCACGATCTGGCAATGGTGTCGCTCTTCGCCGTATCACCGAAAAGGTTTACTTTTGAATAACCTGCTCCAGCATCTCTCACGTTCTGTCGCCTCTTCCCTGGCACGCCAGTTCGCCCTGATCGATCTGCTTGGCGACCGCCATTGGGCTGTGGATACCGGTGCGGGAACCATCACGTTCGGCGAGGACTTCAGATTCCCGATCCAGTTTCTGGGGACGGAAGGCTACCGCGATCAGACCTGGCTCTGGGCGTGGGCCAACACGCAGAGCAATCTCCCGCCCAATCTTCTGCGCGCCGCCAACTGGTTGCAGGAGTACGGGCGGCAGCAGCACATCCCGGAATTGACCAAGGCGACGCTGCCTCTCGACCAGGTCGACGGGCACCTGCTCGCCCTGCTGTCGGCAACTCTGACCGGGCTCTGCTACTACCGTGGCCCCTACCAGGGCGGGGCCGCTTTCCTCCTCCTGGAGGCCGTACCGGATTCGGTGCTGATGCCCGCACAGCCCGAACGCGTCGTCTCTGTCCTGGCCCAGGCCATTTCGACGTACGAACTCGACCATCGAACGCTGGTCGAGAGCTTCCTGACTCAGCAGGGCTGGCATGTTGAAACAACGGCGACGGTCATTGCCGGTCAGCACTCTGGCGGATCAGACCTGCGCGTGGAGTTCGATGGCCAGGGGCGGATCAGTGACATGCAGAGCACGCTTAAGTCCGGCTGAGCTCGTACCGGCTTGCCGATGTCAACGTCGGCGCAGGCGGCGGCCATCCAGCCCCCGGGCGGTCGGTACGAAACCTCTACTCGCCGGAGGCCGGGGACGTCTCCCGTCTGACCCAGTCGAGGTAGTCGGTGTTGCCGACCGTCAGGGGGACCGCGACGATCTGCGGCACCTTGTAGGAGTGCGACTCCCGCACCTGGCGGGCGAGGTCCTCGAACCGCTCCACGGTGGTCTTCATCAGCAGCAGTAACTCCTCGGAGCGCTGGATCTCGCCCTCCCACCAGTAGACGGACTCGATCGGCGCGATGATCTGGCAGTCTGCGGCCAGTCGCCGGCCCACCACCGCCGAACAGATCCGCTCCGCCTCCTCGCGGCTGCTGGTGGTGACACGAACCTCGACACAGTCCGAAGCATTCTCGACCATGCCAACACCCTGCCGAATCATCCCCATGGGGATCAAGAGCGGCACTCCGCGGTCAGGAGTCCTGAATGTCGTCGATGCAGCTGGATCGGTGGCAAGCACGCGTCACGGCGACGTGATCATCCTCGGCGAGGACATCAGGGGTCCGGTGGCGGCACCGAGCCTCGCCGAGGACGGGTTCGCCGGACTCGGCACGGACATCCGACCGGCGTCGGATGATCCGCATCCCGGGGCCGCCCTCGAACCTCGAATCGGAAAATCAGCAGGTCAGGAGGGTGACTTCAGGGAGTCGCCCACGAGGTCCGAGGGATCGAGGGCTGCCGACGGGTCGAACAGCCTGGGCAGCTCGCCCGTGGCCAGCATCTTCAGCACCAGGGTCACCGGCCCGTCCTGCTTGATCTTCAGTGTGGCCCGCAGCACCGTACCGTCCCCGGAGCCGACCTCGTCGTGCGCGATGTCCTCGACGAGGTCGGACAGCGGCATGCCGGACTGCGTCACGGCCTTCGTGGTGAACTTCCCGGTGAAGGTCTCCTTCACCTTGGTCCCACGGGGCAGCACGCACACGACGTTGACCGCCTGGTCGGTCGTGGCCGCGGGGCGGCGCAGGCCCACGCCGTACAGCGCCACGGCCGTCGGCGCAGGCGGTGCCGTGACCACGGCGGCGACCACGTCGCCCAGACACCCGGCGATCGCGGCGTGATCGGGGTCGGCTGCCAGGGAGGGGCCGCCGCCCAGGGCACTTGCCACCGGATCGGCCGAGGCTCCGGACACCAGCACCGAATCGGTCACCACCACCTGGTTGAGCCGGTTGAGCAGGCCGAGCTCGCTGGTCAGCACGCTGTCCGGGTCGATCGCGCCGTCGGCGGCCAGCGTCAGCCCCTGCTGTCCACCGATCGTGCGCGGCTTCGCCCCCAGGGCGGTCAGCTTGGTACGGATGGTCGCTGCGTCCTGCCTGCCTTCGATACGGATCGCGGTATTCGGCGGGTTACCCAAGGAGACGGCCCGGACGGCTCCGTAGACGTCGATTCCGGTCTTCTCGGGGAGCAGCCGTGCGCTGCTGCCGAGCGCGCCGAAGCCGAAGCCGATCGCCGGCAACCAGCGTCCCTCCTTCTTCTCCGGGCCGCTCGCGGTGACCACGCCCAGCTCGCGCCAGTGCGTCATCTCCCCGTACTCCAGGTATTCGGCGGCCGGTCCGCCGGCTGACAACGCTTTCATCATCTCGCGCAGTCCACCGGACTCCTCGATGCCGGTGGCCGGGGAGGCTGGGGGCCTGGCACCCGGGGTGGCCGGGGCCGGGTCATCCGTTCCGCCGCAACCCGCCATGACCATGCCTGACATCGCAAGAAGCAACCCGAGCCCACGCACATTCGGAACCTTAGCCATTGACTGCCCCGGCCGCCACCGTGAGCAGGAGGGTCGGTGCTCTTCTCATGATCTCGTTCCTTCGGGTTTGTGAACGAGATCATCATCCGGGGAGCCGCTGGTATTTGGGTGAGAGATCGCTGCAACCGCCGCGTTGCAAGTGTGTGGCAAGTGGCGGCTGGCAGGCTGGATGATGGACATTCAGGGAAGGGGCCTATGTTTGGGATTGTTCGCCCATGCCGGCACGGGATGTGCGGTGGGCTGTTCAAGGAGTGGATGGCGCACCTGTGCGGGCTCTGCCTGGCCCTCAGGGATGAGCACGGGCACGCCTCCCGGCTGGTGACCAACTACGACGGTCTGCTGGTGTCCGTGCTCACCGAGGCGCAGGCACCGGCCTCCTCCCCGCACCGGCGTGCGGCGGCCTGCGCTCTGCGCGGGTTCAAGGGCGCCGACGTCGTCGAGGCCGAGGGGGTACGGCTGGCGGCCTCGGTCTCGCTGATCCTGGCCGCGGGCAAGGTCAGGGACCACGTCGAGGACGGCGACGGCATCTACGCCCGCCGGTTGGTGGCGGCCGGCGCGGGGCGGGTGGCCGCCCGCTGGTCGGCCGCCGGATCGGGTACGGCCTCCGCCCTCGGATTCGATCCCGCCCCGCTCCTCGCCGCGGTCGAGGAGCAGACCCGGCTGGAGCGCCTGCCGAACCCGAGCCTGCTCCAGCTCACCGCCCCCACCGAGGCCGCGGTCGCCGCCGCCTTCGGGCACACCGCCGTACTGGCCGGCAAGCCGCACAACCGGGAGACGCTGGAGGAGGCCGGGCGCTACTTCGGCCGTCTGGCGCACCTGCTGGACGCCGTCGAGGACCTGGCCCGCGACCGCGACCGCGGTGCCTACAACCCGCTCGTCGCCTCGGGTACCGACCTGGCCGTCGCGCGGCGGCACTGCGACGACGCCGTGCACGGATTGCGCCTCGCGGTGGCCGAGCTGGACCTGGAGCGACGCCCTCTGGTCAACGCGCTACTGGTCAGGGAGACCGGCCGCGCCACCGGCCGGATCTTCGGCGAGGCCGAGCAGGAGAGTCCCGAGGCGCCCCCGCGTGATCCGCGGCTGAAGCCGGATCCCGGCGGGCTGTTGTCGCTGCTGTGCCTGTCGGCGGCCTGCTGCACCTGCGGGTTGTACCGGCCGCCGTGGGACGAGGACCGCTACAAATCGTGCGGTGAGCGCTGCGACGCCGGCGGCTGCGACGCCTGCGGGCAGTGCTGCGATGCGTGCTCGGGTTGCTCCGACTGTTGCTCCGGCTGTTCCGACTGCTGCAACTGCAACTGCGACTGTAACTGCTAGTGCTTCATTCATTTTTGGGTGGTCGGCTCATGCCGGCGTGCTGTCGGTCGATCGACAGGTCATCGCCTGTGACCGCATCCGCCAGAACACGCCGTTCACCGGGATCGTGGCACAGGCAACCGAGATCGGCTCGGCGCATACGGCCAACCTGCTGCTCCGCGTCGAACACGACGTCAACACTCGCGGACTCGGCCCAAGAGCTGCGCCGGATACTGAGCTGACTGTCCGATCTCATCGGGCCTGTCGACCTACGCGTTACGAGTCCGTCGCTGCGTGCCGGTCGTCGTGCCCCTGGTCCTGGCGCAGCCTGCTCACCGCGTCGGCTTCAGCTCAGCGGGCGGCGTCGCCCCCATGGCCGTGAAGAGTTCGGCGAGCAGTCGGTCGAGGTGCCGGCCGACTTCGGCGATGGCGGGATTGTCGTAGGTGGAGAACAGCGTGCTGGGCTGGTCGACGGCCAGCCGGGTGCGTTCCTCGGCGTCGGCGTAGATGACGGTGCGCAGGGGGGCATGGAGCATGACCGACGGGTCGTGGTGGAACATGCGCTCGGCGATGGTGTGGTTGCCCATCAGGTACTCGGTGCATTTCCAGCCGGACGGCGATCCGGCCATCATGGCGGTAACGTCAGATTTCCAGTAGATCATGAAGCCGTGTGGCGCGTTGGTCGCGGCGAGTTCAAGGGCAGCCTCCCAGTTGGGGAGTTGCTCGAACCGGGCGATGTCGGCGACCGGTGTCAGCTCTTCGTAGCGGCGTACGGCTTCGTCGTAGCGTTGCGGGAGCGGGACGTCGAGCCGGCGCACCTGGTGGATGACGACGCGAGTGTCTATCGAGGTCACAGCGGATCATCTCCTCGGGCTCTGCCCGCTACCTGCGGACCCGAGTAACAGGTTGTCCATGTCGAGCGTTCTGAGACCAGCAGGCTCGCCGGATGTCGTATCAGCGACAACAAGAATCGGCTGTCCAGGACAAACCATCAAAACCAACCCGACCGTGCCGTTTTGAAGTGACACGAACCGCCACTGCGACCGCGCTTCTCCCCCGATTCGGGCGAGACCGTACACCGGATCATGACGCCGAGCGCCTTTGCGCATGCCCATGAGCAGAGAGCGTGCTTTCCGAGTCTTCTAAGCTCTGAACCTATGGCGACCACGCATACCTACGACGTCAAGGTCGAGTGGACGGGCAACCTCGGAGCAGGCACGGGCGGTTACCGGTCCTTCAGTCGTGATCACGAAGTGTCGGCGGACAATAAGGCCGCGATCGCCGCCTCCTCGGATCCCGCCTTCCGCGGCGACCCCGCGCGCTGGAACCCCGAGGAGTTGCTCGTGGCCTCCGTCGCTCAGTGCCACATGCTGTGGTACCTCCACCTCTGTACCGTCGGCGGGGTCATCGTCACCGAATACGAGGACCATGCCCATGGGGTTATGACGATGGACGAGAGCGGTGGCGGAGGCCGGATCACCGAGGTTGTCCTGCGTCCCGAGGTGACGGTCGCCGACGTGTCGATGGTGGAGAAGGCCCGCTCGCTGCACGACGACGTACACGCGGTGTGCTTCATCGCCCGCTCGGTGAACTTCCCCATCACCCCCATGCCGGTAATTCGGGTCCAGGAGGGATAAGCGTGGTTCTGGACCTTGACGGGCCGACCGGCACCTCTCCGCGAACTTACGCGGAGCAGCACCAGGATTCGGGAGCGGGGCTGCTCAGGCGGCTTCATCAGGCTCAGGGAGCGGGCGGACAGGAAGATCAAGCTGGATGCACGCTGCCAGGCCGGCCACGGAGCAGGCAGAAGGGGTGGCCGGCCGGGTCGGCGTAGATGCGCCAGCCGCGGGTGCCGTCGCCGGTGTCCAGCAATGTGGCGCCGAGTTGAAGGACCTGCTGCTGGGCTTGGTCGAGGTCCGCGACGTCGATGTCCAGATGGAACTGCTGCGGGTGGGCCGGGTCCGGCCAGCGCGGTGGCCGGTACTCGTCCACGCCCTGGAACGCGAGGACGAGACCTGAGCCGGTGTGCAGGGTCGCCCAGGCGTCGTCGAGCCTCCATCGGGGATCGGGCCGGTTGAGTGTGCCGCCGAGGAGTGACTGGTAGAAGCGCGCCAGAGCAAGGGCGTCGGGGCAGTCCAACACCACGCACTGCAGGTTGCCGATCATGTTCTCCCCTTTCGGAATGTTGCCTCCTGCTCCGTTTGATCGTTGCTGGGCGTCCGGAGACGAGCAACTCGGGTCGGTTCGCTGCTCGTGGGGCGGACTGTCGGCGGCTCCCGGCAGTAGTTCGTCCTCCATGGCGAGGTGACCCGACCGCGGGTGGCCCGGTTCCCGTTGAGCCTCATGTGCACGTGGTACCGGGCTGGTCAGGGGCGGCCGAGAACCTCTCCGGCGAGATGCCGGGTGGGTGGGCCGCCTATCGGAAGCGGGAGACGAAGCGGCGTTGCCATGGTGTCTCGACGGCGCGGCGGGCGTAATGCTGCCGGACGTAGGCGACCGCTTCGTGGCCCGGTACCCCGTCCAGTACGGCGAGGCAGGCCAGTGCGGTGCCGGTCCGGCCGTATCCACCACCGCAGGCGATCTCGACGCGCTCGGCTTCGGCACGTACCCATGCCTCGCGTAACGCGTCGCCGGCCGCCGTACGGTCGGACGGCAACCAGAAGTCGGGCCAGCGGAGCCACCGGGTCTCCCAGGTGACGGGGGGCGGCTCATGGCCCAGCAGGTAGAGCGCGAAGGTGGGCGCGGGACCTTCGGGGAGCGGCCGGCGCAACCCCCGGCCGCGGACGAGCCGACCGGAGGGCAGTCGCAGCACGCCCGCCATCGTGGGCTCCCACATAGCGATCACGGCACGAGCCTAGCTTTCTCGCCCGGTCAGTGTGCTGACCGGAAGCGCTCGCCGTACCGGCGCACTTCCTCGGCCAGGCAGGTCGCAGTTCGGTCGTGTCCCAGCGGCATGTACGCCCCGCCGAGCCGCGGCATCGGGAATGTCACGCAGGATCCCGAGCTCATGAGCGGGGAAGGTCGCCGTCTGGAACGCTGGGGCGGCTCACCCGCCCGAGTCCCGGCGCCTCAGTGCGCGCGTGATGACGGGTGACGGCCAGGAAGTACGCGGCGAAGGCGTACGCGGGGCCGTAGATGAACGGCGGGATGCCGACTCCCGTGCCGTTCCGGTGGCAGGAGTAGCTCTCGGTGAGGTCGGTGAGGTCGGTCGGTGGGCACTGGGTCAGGTCTGACCAGGGGCCGACGATGTTGGCGGCGATGTTGATCACTGCGAGGACGCTCAGCACAACGACCACGACCCGGGTGGTCCGGCCGTGCAGGCGTCGCCGGAGCAGGGCCGCGACCGCCACCATCAGGACGGGCAGGGCGAAGGCCAGCATGACCACTTCGATGTCCCACAGCACCCGCATGACGTCGATGCCCGCGGAGCCGAAGTGCCCGATGCCGAGGCCCTGGGCCAGCGGGTAGATTCCGATCCCGTCCCCGACGTGCATGTCGTAGTAGAAGAGGCCGGTGCTCGCGATGAGATCGCTGCCGATCCGCGCCATGACAGAGGGGAAGAAGGCCGCCAGCGCAGCCGCCGACCACCAGGGCCATATCCGCATCTGTCTCTCCAGGAGCCGAGCAAAAGCCCAATACGAGATCAAGGGCTGGAATCATTTCATGTCGGTCGCCGGGCGGTGTGCCATGCTGCCGGCGACGCGGCCTGAGCGGGGCTGCGGGCTCGGTCCCTACTGGGCCGAGAAGCTGATGCAGGTTTCCATATTTGGAGTCGGCGCATGAGAACTCATGCTGGACCTCATCTGGTCGAGCGAGCTGGGCGGTGACCCGGCGGCACCTCGGGTGCGTCAGTGGTTTTTCGGCTACCGGCAAGAGGATGGTGCACCAGTGAGCCAGTCCGGCAAGGTCCTCTACGTCATCGTGTGTGCCGCGGGCGGCGCCGGTGACGTGGGACGTCTCGTCGCCCTAGCCCAGGACGCGGGCTGGGCCGTCCAGATCGTCGCCACCCCGTCCGCACTGGACTTCATCGACGTCCCCGCCCTGGAACGGCAGACCGGCCGCCCCGTCCGTAGCCGCTACCGCAAGCCGGACGAGCCCAAGCCGCCGAGGGCCGATGCGATCATCGTCGCTCCCGCGACGTACAACACGATCAACAAGTTCGCCCAGGGGATCGCCGACACCTACGCCCTCGGCCTCCTCGCCGAAGCCCCCGGGCTCGGTATCCCCGTGGTCGTACTGCCCTTCGTCAACGGCGGCCTCGCCTCCCGCGAGCCGTTCCGCCGGAGCGTCGAAAGCCTTCGGGCCGAGGGCGTCCCGGTCCTGCTCGGCTCCGGTAGGTCCGAGCCGGACATGGCCGCCGCCGGAGGCGGGGAAGCGGAGAGCCATCCCTGGGCACTTGCCCTCGAAGCCCTCGTAGCCCTCGAAGAAGCCGGGCGGCGCCGTCGCGAGTGAAGTGTGCGAGACCACGGAAGCGGCGGTTCCGGAGGGCGGCCGACCGTGGATCGCCGCCTGAGAACGATCACGCCCGGGGATCCGGCGCCGTGTGCCGCGTCGATTCCTGGGCCATCACGTACCCGCGATCGTCGCGGGCCGCGGTATGCGCGGTGCGAACCGCCATTGATTTTTGTGATCCCCGGTCCGCTTCAGGCATTCTTCGAGCGGTCCACTCATATACGACGGGGCTTCCCCTAGAATGATCATCAAAAAGAGGTGATGATCTGGAGGGTTTGGGAAGAGAGCGGTTCGGTGTGGTGGTCGATCCCGGCCTGTCCCCGGAGATCGCGGGTCTGCTCCGTGCGAATCCATCGCTGCTGGCGCGCATACGAGCAGGTTGGAGGCCACCGGAAGAACCACAGAAAAAATCCGCGGCCCCCCTGGCCGTTGGCGGCATGCTTGCCGCGGTCGGCCTTTTGGTGGCGCTTTCCTTTGGATGGGGAGCCATGGCCGGAATCCCGCTGTTCATCGTGCTCGTGTGGTTTCTTTCCGCCGCGATCAGGGCCGCGGGGGAGGCCGAGGAGAGCGTTACTCCGGAGCGGGAACTGTACGGTCTCGCGCACCGCCACCGGGATTCCTATTTCCTCTTCGACGACTTCGACGCCGACGCGAGGCGCCTGCTCGCCCGGACACGGGCGGCGGTCGGTTCCGTCCTGCGATCGCGGGTCAACACCGAGGGACTGCTCGACGTCGCGCGGAACGCCGTCATGCTGCCGCCGCAGGAATGGGAGATCGCGCGCCTACTGGCCAAGCTCTCCTCCCTCCGTGGAGAGCATCGCGATCTCATGCGTGGCGGGGTCACCCGGGAGGTGGCAGCCGCTGTGAAACCGCTGGAGCGAGCGCTCGCCGGCAGCGAGGGCGCCGTCATCGCGAAGGTGGAGGCGCTCGAACGGTACGCGGCTCACGTCGCCGACGCCGAACGTGCCTACCGGGCCCGCGACCAGATCGAGGCGCTGGTGGAGCGGCTGCCCCGTTATGAGGAACTGCTCGCCGAGTCCGGTGCCGACGCTCTGAGCATGCCGGAGATCGGACATCTCACGGGGGAGGCCGACGAACTGGAGCAGGCGTTGCGTGCGAGCATCGATTCGGCGCACGAGCTCTTTCTCCATCTGGACGGTCCGGAACAGTCCGGATGAAGGTCACCTGCGGGTCCTGCCATGAACGGGCGTGAGAAGGGCGCCCCTGGTCGGCTCATCTGACGGCCATCGGCGCCGATCCGCGTTCAGTGGAACCACACATAAAAGATTTATCCCATATCGTCCGCTTGCTCCATGGATTCCATAATGTCGGCGATCATGCGAATTGCCGTGGTTTCGTCATTGGTTAGATGGTTGATGTAGTCGGCCAGCAGGACGAGGGTCGCTTCCAGAGCGTTCATCTCGGCTTCGGTCCAGGGCCCGTACTGCTTGCGCCAGAGCGTCGGGCTCAGGCCGATGGCGCTGGCGGTCAGCATGCCCGCCATGGCGGGGATGGCCTCGGGTCTGACGCTTACCGTCATCTTGCGCATGCTGCCGATGACGTAGGGAACCACGGATTCGACCACGTCACGGTCCTGCTCCTCGTGGGCCTGGCGCAGCCACTCCATGTACAGGTAGACGAGCGTGCAGGCACCGTCGAGCACGTCACTGGCGTCTTTGCTGGAGAAGGATCCGAAGAACTCGTCGATCAGCTCTCGCTGCTTGGGATCGGCCTGAGAGACGCCCTCGCGGATACGGGTGAGAAGCGAGTCGACGTAGAGCAGCGCGGTCCCTACATCACCAACGGGGGCATATTCCGGGTCAAAGGAAGACAGCATCGCTACCTCACTTGGGGGTTTGATATCCGGCCTGCCATACCGGGCAGTTGTGGCAACGTCTCTGTCGAAAAGTACTCCCTTAGGAAGCACCGCAAGGCGGATATTCACGCAACCGAGCAAGGGAGGATCAGGGCAGAATCCTGAAAACGTGATGATTTCCTAATCCTCCGGCGCCGGAGATCTTCCAGGTCGGCCCGGGAAGGCGTCCGTGTCCTCGTGGATTGGTTGGGAGCCACCGGGCCGGTGCGCTCGGTCCCGCGGACCTGGCGGACAGGTGGTTCGCCGAGCCTGGACCTTTCGAGGGCGTCGAGGGCCTCGGGTCAGGTGGCCGACCCGAACAGGTCGGCGGGCCGGGACGGGTGAGGTCCCAGCCGAATCGCCGGCATCCCCGTTACGGATCCGTGGGTCCGGGGTGTGATCGACGGGCGGGCGCATGGGCGCCCGCGCCGAGCGCGAGCGGGTGCGCTCGGCGCGACGGATGCTCGGCGCGAGGGGTCCTCAGTACGAGGGGTCCGAAATGGACTCGGCCCGGTAGATGTCCATCGGCTCCTCGCCGTCCTCGTCCACGCCCACCTTCCTCAGCCGCAACGTTCGGCTGCCGATTTTCAGGGAGCGTTCACCGTTGATCTCCGTGGACGCGAACACCGTGACCGAGTGACCGTGCATATCGCGTACCTGGTCGTATTCCGGTCCGTCGGGAATGTCGAGCTTGATGCGCCTCGTCTGGAACGTCACCCTCCCAGTGTGAAAGCCCCGGCTCCGAAAATCGATCGCGCGCACAATGATATTTGGCATCGGTTTCAACCGGATGGTTATGGCGGCCTGCCCGGGACGGCGCTCCCGCTCCGGGGGCTACGGCAGCGGATCGATTTCGAGGTTCTGGTCGTACTGGACGAGCTCGGCCCCGCGGTCCGTGAGGATGGGCCATCGGGTGGCGCGGGCACACCAGATGACGTGTCCGGCCGTGATGTCGCGCGATCCGTCGAGGATCTCCGCGATGTCTCCGACCTTCCCGTGTGTGAAGTCATCGATCTTCACGCCGGGGGTCGTGACGAGTTCGAACAGCTCCACCTGGGTCGAGATCGGGGAGATGGACAGGACCGCCGCGAGGCTGGTCGCCGGGACGCATATCCCACCGCCACGGAAAAGGCACATGGCGGCGATGCTTCTGGAGTATTCGGTCTTCGCCACCGCGATGTCGACCAGTGCGCTCACGTCGAGCACTCGACCGGGAAGCACGGCTCAACGCCTCCTGAACGGGCGAATGCCGATCTGGCCCCACTCCGCCTCGGAGAGCTGGTCGACCCCGAGGGATTCGGCCGCCATGTTGAGGTCTTCTCGGTGCAGGTTCCAGCGGTGCATCAGGGTGATCACGTGGGGTTTGTTGCCGATCTCTCGCTGGACCGCCGTGTGGATCACGTCGACGACGCGGTTTCCGGTCAGCCGCGCCTTACGAGAGAGTGCCTCATAATCCGCTTTATCCAGCTCTATAGTGATAGAGGTTTCGGGAGCTGATGCGCTGATGGTCTTCTGTCCTTCTCTAAGCTGAAGATGTGCCAGCCAGAGCGGAACCGAATCCGATTCATGTCTGGCGCCATCGTGATCATTCGCTGATGGTTTTTCCGATCCTGTGCCGTCTTGCCTTGCCGGCATGGAGTGGGCCATAAGTTCGACAGTAGCTGTGAATTGCGGATTATGGCAGCACTTCTGGATGACTTCGATGGCGGGTACGAGCGGGATTCCCGGTCGGGTGCCGGTTGTCATCCGCGTCACCTGCCTTTCCGCCCCCCGAGGTCGCGTCTCAGCCCTGGTGGGGAGATCACCGGCCTCGGGCATCCCCAGGGCCACGCGTATCCCTACACAACCGAGCGTATCCACACATGCGCATATGTGCAGGTCCAAAATTCATTATTCAAGGAAACCTGATAGCCGGGGGGAAGCGGACGAACTTGGCGCGGGATCGGACGAGCCGGGAACGGGATCGGAGGGGGCGGAAGCCGGGTCGGAGGGGCCGGTGGCGGGATCGGACGGGCCTGAGGTGGGGGTGACGGTGCCGCAGAATCCCGCGGCCCGCCGTTGCTCGGCTATCTGGTCGACCGGCTTCTGGTACTCCGACCGCTCCTCGGGCGACGGCTCGTACCGCCACGAGTCGCTCTCGAAGACGAAGCCGAACTCCGTCGTGTCGCCGAGCCGGCTGGCCTGAACCATGGCGGTGTCGCCGGTGATCGCGACCTCGGCGACGGTGAACGGAGAGTTCGCCACGAGCGGCGGGCAGAGGCCGAACAGCCTCACGTACTCCTCCCGGGTGATCAACCCCTGCGCCCCGGTGGTCCACAGGTCCCAGAAATCACCGTAGGAGCCGCTGCTGTACGCGTCGAGCGCCGGCTGGGCGGCCTGGCGGACCGAGGCCTCCGAGTGCTCGGCATCGGGCGTCGGAGCCGCGACCGGTGGCGAGGAGGGCGGATTGAGCACCATGAACACGGTGATGACGGCCCCGATGACCACACCGAGGGCCATGACGACCAGCACGGTCAGCCCGCGCCCCGTCTCGCCCCGCGGCGGCTGGCCGTACTGCGGCGGAGGCGGATAGCCCACGTGCGGTCTCCGGAGGGCCGACAAGAGTGGATGAACGTGATCATAATGCCCGTAGCTCGCGGCTGGCCACGGTCGCCGCGCGCATTGCGAAGAAGGGGACATAACGCGCCCGTGATTCAAGCGATCGGTACGGCCGTCGCCGTCTTCGCCGGCACCAATGTGGACGACATCATCCTGTTGACCGTGCTGTTCCTGGCATCCCGGGCGGGTGGCGTTCCGCGCCCATGGCAGATCGTCGCCGGTCAGTAGGCGGGCATCGCCGCCCTGGTGGCCGTCTCGGCCGCGGTGGCCCTCGGGCTCGCGGTGCTGCCGGACCGCTGGGTGGGGCTGCTCGGCCTGGTGCCGTTCGGCATGGGGGTGTGGGGGCTGGTCAGAGCAGGAAGGGGTGGTGATGGTGAGGCGTCGCGGGTCGCCTCCGGCCTGCTCTCGATCGCGGGGGTGACCGTCGCCAACGGGGCCGACAACATCTCCGTCTACACCCCGCTGTTCCGCACGATCGGTCCGGCATCCAGCGCCGTCACGGTGGCTGTGTTCGCACTGCTTGTCGCGGTCTGGTGCGTGGTGGCCTCCTGGCTCGGGTCGCACAGGAAGATCATCAAGCTGGTGGAGCGGTCGGGCAGGTGGCTGGTGCCCGTGGTGTTCATGATTGTGGGTGTGGTCATTGTGGCGGAGTCGATATTTAGATAAATATGGACAATTCGCCCGAATTTGGGGCAGGTGTATCGGGGAATTAATCATTATGCGAGACCGTTTGCGCTTCTACCGGCATCGATGGTTCAAGGCGTGGATCGCCATGATTGTTCTGTCCTTCTCGCTCATCGCCATGATGCAGACGGCCGGCAATCAGGCGGTCATGCCCGCAGCCTTCTTCTACGGGGCCGCAGCCGGGCCCATCGCGCTCCTGCTCGCCATCCACGACCGTATCCACATCGCCACCAGCGTGCCGGCCATGACGCTGATGGGGATGTTCCTGTTCGGCGGGGGCGTCGCCCTGCTGCTCGGCGGTTATTTCGACTCGCTTTTCATCTCCCAGAAGAACAGCACCTCGATCCTGCGGGTCGGCTGGATCGAGGAACCCGCGAAGCTCGTCCCACCTCTCGCGGTCGCCCTAACCGGGCGCCACCTCACCAAGGCCGCGGGAGTCGCGCTCGGCCTGTCCTGTGCGACCGGATTCACGATCATGGAGTCGATGGCCTACGCCTGGAAGAGCGTCGCCAACCACGGCGGTGCCGTCGGCGCGGGCACGATTCTCCTGCTACGCGGCCTCAGCACCCCCTTCAGCCACCTCGTCTGGACCGGCCTGGTGTGCGCGGTGGCCTTCGGGGCCTGGCAGGTCAGAGGCCGTGCCGTCGTCACCATCCCCATCATCGCCGCCTTCATGACGGCGGCCCTGCTCCACTCGCTCAGCGACGGCCTGCTCATTCTGGACATACCCCAGCCCGCCCGCCTGTTCTTCCTCGTCGTCGCCGCGGCGAGCTACTGGCTGTTCCACCGGGCCACCCGCGACCTGAAACCACAGGCCGCCCCAGACCCCGAGCCTTGAGGATGTTCCACGTGAAACGTCACAACTGGGAGAGCAACCACCGGGGGCCGACGACCTCGGCGCCCAGTTCCGTGACCCGCTCGCGCAGTCCCCGGTCGGCGGTGACGACCAGGACGCGCTCCCACGGGCGGGCGTCCCTTACGGCCTGGACGACGGCGTCGTCCCCACTTCCGGGGGCGGCGATCACGGAGACGCCGGACACCGGAGGGGCGTCGCGGGCGGCTCCCTCGACGACCGCGGTCACCCGGGGGAACCAGCGCGCCAGGGTCGGGATCTGGCCGGGCGCGGTCCACAGTCCACCGGCGGCGTGCGTGCCGACCTCGGTGAGCAGCCTGGCCGCCGCACCGGCGCGGTCCCTCCACCAGCCGTGCTCGGCGCGGGCGCCCACGATGTTGGCGATGTCGAGGACGACGAGGGAGGGGGCGAGCGCGAGACCGATCACCGGCCAGGTCTCGGCGAAGCCGGGGTGAAGTTTCTTGGCGGTGACCTCCTCGGCGGGAAGCCAGCGCAGGTCGGCGCTCTCACTGTTGCCCGGAACCGCCCTCAGCAGCTCCGCGGCCTCGGTGATCACCGTCTCGAAGGACCAGCCGCCGTGGTCGTCGAGGTAGACACCCTGGATCCGCAGGCCGGTGCCGTCCAGCGTGGCCTCCTCGAACGCCTCGCGCAGGGCGGTCGTGACGGTGTCCTCGTGACTGTCGCGGGCACCGCCCGGCAGTCCCCAGGTGCCACCGTGGTGGCTCCAGACGGAGCGCTTCTGCATCAGGATGTACGGCTTCCCGGTGGCGTCGTGGTGGACGGCGAGCAGCCCGGCCGCCCCGTACACGCCCCAGTGCCGGTGCCCGCGCTCACACTGGGCCCAACCGTCCCCATCCCTGGCCGCCATGGACCAATGATGCATCAGCCCGGTCCGGCGGCACCGGACCGGGTCGACCTTCCCGCCCATGCTCCCGGCGACCTGTCGCGGACCAACGCTCGCGGGTGAGAGACCGCGGCGCACCTCGGGGAAGCGGAGAAGCCTTCCGCTGACGGCCAGAAATACCTCTATATCGGCTATATCAGATCAGCCATACTTGCGCGTATCTTTCCCCTCGTTAAAGGACCCGCATGAAGTCGAGCGCGTTCTCCGTGCACATTCGCCCGTTGCGCCCGATTCGTACGTTCGCGACCGTTGCCATCACCCTGATCGCGCTGGTCTCCATCGTGTCCGTGGGCCTGTCGGGGCTGCGGATCCTCTACGAGGGGGACCGGCTCTGGCGACTGGTCTACGAGTGGGAGGCCCTGTACACGCTCCTCCTCTCCCCGGTCGTCCTTCTTTTTCCGATGCTCTGCCTGCTGGCGGGAATCGCCTTCGTATGCTGGCTGTTCCGTGCTCGCGCCAACTCGTACGCGATCTCTCCAGGGGTCTTTCACGTGTACGCCGCGCCGTACCTGGTGCTCGGCTGGATCCTCCCCATCGTCAACCTGTTCGCTCCCAAGGGGATCGTCGACGACATTCTGGCCACTTCCCGGCCAGGTGGCCTGCGACCGGGGAGCGACCTCTTCAGGGTCCGCCGCTCGGGTCTGGTCTGGGCATGGTGGCTGACGTGGGTGCTGTGGCCGTACGCGACGCTGGCGTCCGTGGGGCTGGCGGGGACGGACATGGAGGGCGTGGAAAGCGGCCTGGAAAGCGGTCTGGCAGACCTCGCCCTGATCGTCGGCATCGCGCTGCCGATCGCCGCGGGCCTCCTGGCCATCCGGGTCGTCCTGACGATCACCGATCTTCAGGAGACCGCCCGCACAGGAGGGCCGGTATGGCTCCAGGAAAGGGCAGGACCGCTCGGGAAGCCGCACCTCGGGCTCACCACGCTCGTCGTGCGTGACTATGACGAGGCCATCGCCTTCTACGTCGATGTCCTCGGCTTCGAGCTCCTGGAGGACACGCCCCGGGGTGAGGGCGGACGCTGGGTGACCGTCCGCCCGCGAGGCGCGCGGGAGACGGCGCTCCTGCTCGCGCGCGCCGACGGCCCCGAGCAGGAGGCCCGCGTCGGCGACCAGACCGGCGGCAGGGTCGGCCTGTTCCTCCACACGGACGACTTCGCCCGCGACCACGAGCGGATGCTGTCGGCGGGCGTCACCTTCGAGGAGGCCCCACGGCACGAGCCCTACGGCACGGTCGCCGCCTTTCGGGACCTGTACGGCAACCGCTGGGATCTGCTCCAGCCCCGCGTCTCGCCCGCGTACGGCTGAGCCTGGCCGGCCGATGACCGGTCAGGCCCGGACGTCCGCCGCGCGGCCCCGTGGTCGTCTCCTCGCCCGGGTGTCGTCGCGCCCGAGCCTGTTTCGCCCGGCTACCCGCGTTCGGCGGGTGCGGAGGCGACCCTCGCGTCGAGGCGGTTGGCGTACAGGCTTGTGGCCGTGACGGTGGCCAGGACCGCGACGATGACCCCCAGCGAGACCGGAGTGGGGATTTCCGGGACCCATGTCCAGACGCCGTGCGCCCAGTGCAGGACGAGCTTGATCCCGATGAAGGCCAGGATGATGCCGAGTCCGTGGTTCAGATGCCGCAGTTTCGCCAGGACGCCCAGGAGGACGAAGTAGAGCGCGCGAAGGCCCAGGAGGGCGAAGGCGTTGGTGGCGAAGACGAGGTAGGGGTCCTCGGTCACGCCGTACACCGCGGGCACCGAGTCGACGGCGAAGACGATGTCGGTGGCGAAGACGGCCACGATGGCCAGCGCCAGCGGGGTCAGGGCGCGGCGGCCGCCCTCACGAACGACCAGGTGGGAACCGCGATAGTCGTCGGTGACCGGCATGAAGCGCCGTAGCAGCCGGACCGTGCGCATGGAGGAGATGTCGACCTGCTGCTCCTTCCCGCTCAGCGCGTCCTTCATGATCTTCACGGCGGTGACGATCAGTATCCCGCCGAACAGCAGGAACGCCCAGGTACCGCTCTGCAGGACGGCCGCCCCCAGGGCGATGAAGATCGCCCGCAGTACCAGCGCCCCGATGATGCCGTACAGCAGGACCCGCTGGGCCAAGGCGACCGGGACCGCGAAGGCGGACAGCAGCAGCATGAACACGAACAGGTTGTCCACCGACAGGGACTTCTCCACCACGTAGCCGGTGAAGAACTCCACCGCCACACCGGACCCGAAGACCCCCCACAGGTAGACGCCGAAGGCCAGGGGCAGTGCCAGGTAGAAGACCGACCAGCCCACCGCCTCGCGCATCCGTACCTCGTGCGGTCGCCGCGTCAGCATGAAGTCCACGGCGAGCAGCAGCAGCAGGGCGGCCACGGTGACGATCCACAGTTGTGGCGAACCGATCGTTTCAAGACTGACTGCTGACAGGAATGCCTCGGTGGGCATGAAGCCTCCTCGAACGTGCTTGGCCGTTCGAGGTCTCCTTCACCCGCACGCAGCAGGTGGCCGCCCGGGGACATTATGAAACGTCCGTACTGACCGGGTCGGCTCTTGGGAAGTACTCCCCTCGTCGTCCCAGAGTAGGGCAGTTGTTGGACAGGCTTCTACCCCGGGTTGCCGTCGGGGCCTGATCCGCACGGATGGTGGAATCAACGGGGAGGGGAGCACCCGCCGTCCGACACCCCGATCGGCAACACGGCCCCCGAGCGTGGGGAGACCCGGCGGAGCGGCCCCACCTGCACCGGCCGGGCGATCACGGCGGCGGGAACGGGGGGACGAGACGTCGAACCAGGGCCCGGGCCTCAGCCGCCGCCCTTGCTGAAGTGCTGGTAGTCCTTGATGCCTGACCAGTAGCCGCCCCACTCCCAGCCCTTCGCCTGGAAGGCCTTGACCACCCGGTCGCCCGGGTTGATCACGCCGGGGGCCTGCACCGGGCGCTTGGCGAACCTGCGGGCGTTGCTGTGCGCCACCGAGCCGTTCGACGAAACGTACGGGTTCTCGCGCGGGTTGATGTCGATGGCCAGACCGTAGGCGTGCTTGGACCAGCTACTCGATCCCGTCGCCGGGCGGCAGTTGAAGGCCGAGGTGTTGTTGGCCTCGATCGAGTCGAAGTCGTCGCCCTTGTAGACGTCGACGAGCTCCATCTTGTTGATCGGCCAGCGCCAGTCGTACAGGCGCCGGAAGATCGAGACGATGTCGTCGGCCACGCTCTTGTTCACCACCAGCTCGCCGGTGTGCGGCTTGTCGTCGAAGCCCCAGTAGGTCATCGTGATCAGCCGCAGGTCGCTGAGCTGGACCGGGCAGCCCGGCCGCCAGGAGTGTTCGAGCAGACGGCGGGTGACAGGGGAGATCTTCGCGGAGAACTTCGGCGGGCCTGTCGGGGTCGGTGTCGCGGTGCCGGGCTCCGGTGTCGTCGTCGGTGTCGTCGTCGCGGCGGTCGGCTCGGGAGCCGACGACGTCGGTCGCGAGGCCGACGTGGACTGGGCCGATGTGGGCTGGGAGATGGCCGTGCCGCAGGAGGCGACCGCCAGGCAGCCGACGGTCATCGCGAGCGCCGCCCGGGTGCGGATCGTGAATTTGGAACTTGCCACGTGCTGCCTCCCATCGAAACGGACAAAAGCGACAATAGTTCATTGTAATTGATCAATTACCCGAGGTGACGGGCGAGTGCGACGGCGATCCAGTCATGGGCGATCACGGACTCCGGCGGCCAGGGGGTGCCGTTGACCACGGACACCAGCTCCCAGTATCGCTCGGCGCGCGGGTCGTGCTCGGTGTAGTCCCGGACGACCGACTCCGGGGTGCGCCCCTGCGCGTCGGCCATGAGCGCGAGGATCCCGGCCACGACGGGTGCGGCGGCCTCCGACTCGGGGGCCACGCCGTCGCGCACCGCGGCCAGCGCTCTCTCCACGATCAGGGTGTTGGCCTCGTGCCAGGTGGTCGGATCGAGCTCGCCGGCCTTCTCCCAGAACTCGCCGCCCATCTCGCGGAGGGAGGCGCGGAAGTCGTCGTCGGAGAGCAGTTCGGTCAGCTCCAGCCAGGCGTCGAGCTGTTCGATACCCGGGTCGTCGGGCAGGTCGGGCACCATGGCCGGGCGCAGGCCGGCGAGCCACTTCTGCCTGGCGGGGTTCTCACCGGAGACCTCGTCGACGAACTCGTTCACCAGTGCGGCCGTTTCCGCCGCACCGAGCCGCCCGAGGGCGTTGAGCCGGCGCAGATCGTCGTCGGACACCTCGTCCCGCTCCAGCGTGGCCCTGAGTACCGCACGGGTCCGCTGCAGTGACCTGATCTGCGCCTCGACCGTACGGAGATGCAGGGAGAGCACCTCGCCCAGGTCGCGGTCGCCGAGTGACCTGATGGTCGCCAGGTCGACGCCGATCTCGCGTAGCGCCCTGACGAGCTCCAGCCGGCCACGGTCCTCGTCGTTGTAGAGGCGGTAGCCGCTCCGGGTGCGGCCGCGTTCGGGAAGCACCCCGATGTCGGAGTAGAAGCGGATCGTTTTCACCGGCAGACCGGAGAGTCTGGCGAGCTGTCCGATCGTGTAGCTCATGTGGTCGTTATTCCGTTGAGTCTCCAGTTACAGGAGACTTTAGCTTGCCGGACATGTCGAAGAAGAAGGTCAACAGGATCGCCAAGCTCCAACTTCCGGCCGGTGAGGCCGGCCCCGCCGCGGTGGGCAAGGACCTCGGCCCGCTGGGGCTGAACCTCATGGAGTTCTGCCGCCGGTACAACGCCGCCACGCAGGATCGGCGGGGATTCGTGATCCCCGTCGTCGTCACCGTGTTCGAGGACCGCTCGTTCGAACTGGCGATCAAGATGCCCACCACGGCCTCGCTGATTCGCCGGACGATCGGCCTGGACGGCGGCAGCCCCCGCCCGGGGCATCAGGCGGCGGGCACGATCACCCGCGCGCAGCTGCGGGAGGTCGCCAGGAGCAAGATGCCCGATCTCAACACCGCGGACCTGGACCAGGCCGAGAAGATCGTCGCCGGCACCGCGCGCTCGATGGGCCTGACCGTTCGCGACTGAACGCTCATGGGCGGTGAGCGCCTCCTGGCGGGAGTCGGGCCCGTCGGCCGTTCGCTGAGACCGGATACCCGTGACGGGGGCGCTCGCGTGGCTTACACCCGGATTTGTGGCGGCTTGGTACGGGAACCCGGGTTCCTTGGGAAGGCTTTTCATCGAAACGTATCGCGCCTGTGTTCGAACCCGCGCTACAGTCATGGGCACTGGATCGAACACGGGTTCGGGCTGATGTCCGCCCAGGTGAAGGGGTGTGCCATGGCGATGCTCGCGACACACGCTCCGTTTCCTCGGGTGCCGGTGGAGCGCGGTGCGACACGCCGTAGCTCTTTCTACGGAAATCTAAGCCGACCGCTATATCCCGTCATAAAGTCCGAGAGCGTGGACCCCGTGCGCAATCCCTACGCTCCAGGTGCCGGACAGCGCCCCCCAGAGCTCGCCGGTCGCGACCGTGAGCTACAGCAGTTCGAGATCGTCCTTGAGCGGGTGGCCCGAGGGCGCCCCGAGCGCAGCATGGTGGTCACCGGGCTGCGCGGTGTCGGTAAGACCGTCCTGCTCAACACCTTCAAGTCGATGGCCATGCAGCGGCTGTGGGGCACCGGGAAGATCGAGGCCAGACCCGACCAGTCGATCCGGCGTCCGGTGGCCGCCGCCCTGCACATGGCGGTCCGCGAGCTGGCCCCCAGGCACCGGGCGCCCGAGCGCATCGAGGAGTTCCTCGGCGTGCTCAAGGCGTTCGCGATGCGCGACCCGTCCGCGGCCAAGGGCACCTCGCACTGGTCGCCCGCGATCGACGTGCCCGCGGGGCGGGGGCGCGCCGACTCCGGGGATCTGGAGATCGACCTCACCGAGCTGTTCGTCGACGCCGCCGGGGTCGCCACCGATCTGGGCGTCGGCATCGCGCTGTTCATCGACGAGATGCAGGATGTGCAGGCTCCCGACGTCTCGGCGCTCTGTGCGGCCTGTCACGAGCTCTCCCAGAGCGGCGGCCCGCTGATCGTGGTGGGCGCGGGGCTGCCACATCTACCCAGCGTGCTGTCGGCCAGCAAGAGCTACTCCGAGCGGCTCTTCCGCTATGCCAGGATCGACCGTCTTGACCGCGACGCGGCCGACCTGGCGCTCATCGCCCCGGCGGAGAGTGAGGGCGTGGAGTTCACCCAGGACGCCCTCGACGCCCTCTACGTGGCGGCAGACGGCTACCCCTACTTCGTCCAGGCGTACGGCAAGGTCGCCTGGGACCTGGCGCTGCGCAGCCCGATCACCGCCGACGACATCAGGGTCTCCGCGCCGGAGGCCGAGGAGGAGCTCGCGGTCGGCTTCTTCGGCAGCCGCTACGAGCGGGCCACTCCCGCCGAGCGCGACTACATGCACGCCATGGCCGCCATCGGTGACGAGCCCGTCGCCACCGCCGAGGTGGCCGAAGGGCTCGGCCGTAAACCGTCGAGCCTCTCTCCGGCCCGCGACAGCCTCATCAAGAAAGGCCTGATCTACAGCGCGGAGCGAGGGCTGATCGCGTTCACCGTGCCGCACTTCGGAAAGTTCCTGCGATCCCAACCGGTCTGAGCGAACATTTGTTCGATATAGTGTGAGGGAGCTCCTAGCTCTCTATATGGCTCTCTAGTGGGGAAGCTAGATAGCCATATAGAGCTCAATCGTGCTGCCCTGCGGATCTTGCTGTGCCGAGGTCCGGTCAGGTGGTGTCTCACGGGGGCCGCCTGACCACGATGGGCAACGGACCCCGGGGACAGGGCTAGAGGAATCTAGTGCCCTCTAGCATCAGGCCGATACCGGCAGAGATTCCGGAAGAGGCGTGGTCTCCACCGGACGCCCGTCGGAGCCGACCATGGCGACCCGCACCGCCGGATGGCGTCCACTCAGGTAGACCGCGAAGACCACGTCGACGGGCTCGCCCGTGTGGCTCTGTCCCGGATAGACGAAGAACCGCCAGCACAGTTCCCGCCAGCTGTCGACCGGCTCCGTGCTGGTCAGCCGGCCGGTGTGCGAGCGCCAGACCGTGCTCGACCGCAGTCGGCCGAGCGCGGTGGCCGGGTCGAAGCGGCGCTGCTCACAGGGGGCCCGGTAGCGGAGCCTGGCGACCGCCTCCTCGATCTCCGGCGAGAGTGCGGCGAGCACCAGCAGACCGGCGATCATGTAGGGCAGGTGCGTCCACGTCATGCCGGCGATCGCCTCCCAGCCGGAGACCTCCGGAGTCAGGAGCAGCCCCGCGGACATTGCCGTCAGCACCATGGTGCGGCCCAGCGATCGCCGTCCCACCGGTACCGCGCTGACCTCGCCGAAGCATCCACACCCCGCGTCCGGACGTCGGCGCCGCAGTTCCCACAGGACATAGGTGGACACCGCGAAGAACGCGACGACCGCCCACCGGAAGAACGGTTGGCCACTCACCAGCAGGCCGCACGCCAGGAACAGCTCGCCGAGCGCGCAGATCAGCATCATGTGCTTACGCCAGCGTTCGGGCACCAGCACGGCAGGCCCCAGCCTGCTCAGCATGCCGGGCTCGGCCTCGCGCGCGACGGTCCAGACCTTCGCGACCGTACCTGCGACCAGCAGCAGGAGCAGGACCGGCAGTTGTTCGGCGGCGATCGTCGTCAGCATCCGTGTCACCCCATTCCAAGTCTGGCGTTGAAGCATCCGGCGGTCAGGTCTCCACCGAGCTCCACGAAGGAACTCGGTGACAGCTCCAGAATCCGGCCGCGAGGCGAGGTGCCGCACTCCAGGCACCGGTCGCAGAACCGGCCGGCCAGACAGCCGCACGCCACGATCGGCAGGACCGAGGTCCGCCCGGCGCACACGTTGCGTACGTTGAGCATCGAACCCAGCGACAGGTACGGCAGCCCGGTGCAGGACACCCCGGCGTCGTCGCACGCCGTATCGGACCGCTCCAACATGGGGTAGGCCACCCCCTGCTCCCCGCAGTCGAAGGTGTCCGACCAGGTGGCCGTGCCCGAGATCCGCGACTGCATGCCGCTGTAGCCGGGCGGAGGCGTCGGCACGGCCCTCCACCGGTAGGGCGGCTGCGAGGTCGCGGGCAGTCGAGCCTGTGCCACGCCGTCCTCGCGGACCCCGATGGCGTCGAACAGGTAGCCGGGTTCGAACTGCGGATGCCTGACCCGCAGGCGCCCCGAGGCGCGGTAGGGGATGACGATCGTGCGCCGCCCACGGTGCGGTCCGCAGTACAGCTCCACGGAGTGGTCCTTGCCCTCCGAGTCGATCGACTGGATCACACCGGTGATCCTGGTGATGTCCGCCCAGATCCGGTCCACGACCCGGCCGGCCCGCAGCGCTCTGATGATCACATTGGAGCCCACGGGAAGGTCGGCCGGAGTGACGGCCTCGCCCCGCCAGGCGGTCGCCCACGGCGCGATGACGAGCCGCTCCTCGTGGCCGTCCGGGGTGTCGATGACGATCAGGTGCGGGCTGACGTCGAGGATCGCACCGCTGACCGAGTGGAAGGACTCGCCTTCGACGGGGAGTGGGCCAGGCTCCTGCGCCGCCCGGCCAAGCGCGGCTGCCGCCAGCGCGCGGCGGCGATCGGCGCTGAGATAGGGCATCGTCGCTCCCCAGGTTCTGCGAGGTGTCGCAGTCAGCGTCACACGCTTCGCGGAATCCCGCTGTCCGCTCCACCAATAATCACGGCAGGTCTCCAACCAGGTACTACAGTTCCCCTCCTCGGTAGAACGCATTGGTGTCCACTCGATGACAAACCGCTATCTAGTATCTCTTGCGTGCTCCGTCGCCCATCGAAGCCGATCTTTACCGTTGATGGGATGAAACATAGATTTCGGTTCAGCCGCAGTATGGGTTCGGGCTGCGATTCTGACCACCATACGCACCTGGAGCACAGGCTGGTGATCACGGTGGCCGGCGGGACCGACGAGGAGTTCCGCGAGTATGTCGTTGCTCGCGGCCAGGCGTTACTGCGTGCCGCCTACCAGCTCACCGGGAATCCGAGCGACGCCGAGGACCTGCTGCAGGTGGCACTGGTCAAGACCTACCTCGCCTGGGATCGCATCCAGGACCACGCCGCCCTGGACCGCTACGTGCGCCGGACGATGGTCAACATCAACATCTCCTGGTGGCGGCGGCGCAAGCTGGAGGAGTATCCGTCCGAGGAACTTCCCGAGCCGATGCTCGCGGGTGGCCCCCACCTGCCCGAGCGGGTCGAGCAGGCCCTCGACCGGCTGCCCACCCGGATGCGGACCGCCGTCGTCCTGCGCTACTACGAGGACATGACCGAGTCGGAGATCGCCAAGACCTTGGGCATCAGCGTCGGGACCGTCAAGAGCACGGTCTCCCGGGGGATGGCCAAGCTCCGCGGCGATCTCACGCTCTCCGAACCGCGGAAGTTGGAGCATCGGGTCTAGCCTCTTTTTGCCCACCGCGGTCAGGCGGGTCTCGCCACGTTCTCCTTGCGAGTCCTCGCTGCAGCAGGTTCTGCGGAACGGCTCCTGAACCGGTATTCCCGCACGTCGACCGGAGCCTTTCCCGGGACATCCGATTCGGGCAACCTGCCCGGTGAGGGGCAGAATCCCGCGGTTCTAGTCATGGCAAGACGGGACGGACTCGGCTTCCGCTCCCGCGGTGGCACACGGCCGTACGGCGTCGCGAATGATTCTGAGGGTGTCGAGGAAGGCGCTGAGCTGCTCGGGAGAGAGCAGGCCGGTGAACCAGGTGTCGATGTCGATCAGGTGCCGGGGGAGGATGCCGCTGAGCCGGTCGGCGCCGGCCTCGGTGATGACCGCGTAGGAGGCCCGCCTGTCGGTGGCGCACGCCTGCCTCATGGCCAGTCCCTCGCGCTCCAGCCGGTCGACGACCCGGGTCATCCCGCTGGTGGACAGGCTCGTCTGCGCCGCCAGGTCGCTCATCCGCAGCCGTCGCCCCGGTGAGCGCGCCAACCTGATCAACGTCTCAAAGTCGATCTCTGAGAGCCCCGCGGCCGCAAAGGACTCATGCGCCTTGGCCGAGATGCCGGTGTAGACCTCTGCCAGGAGGCCCATCGCCGTCAGCCGGGAGTCATCAAAGGGGATCACGTTCACACTCTATCCGAAGGTAGTTGACGAGAGGAATATTCCTCGTGTAGAAATCTGTTGCTGCAATCATCTACTCAGCAACCTTCTCATCGGGAGCACAGCATGACCACTCGGACCTGGGAGAACCTTCAGATCCCGGCCGCCGGAACCTTCGCTCTGGACGTCGCCCACACCCGGATCGGCTTCGTCGTCAAGCACATGATGGTGAGCAAGGTCCGCGGTCACTTCGGCGACTTCTCCGGCACCGTCACCATCGCCGAGAACCCCCTGGACTCCTCCGCGGAGCTCTCGATCAAGACCGAAAGCATCAACACCGGCGTCGCGGACCGCGACGGCCACCTGCGCAGCGACGACTTCCTCTCCGTCGAGAAGTTCCCCACGCTGACCTTCCGCAGCACCCGTGTCGTCGGCCACTCCGGTGACGAGTTCACCCTCGTCGGCGACCTCACCATCCGCGATGTCACCAAGCCGGTCGAGCTCACCGTCGAGTACGGCGGCGCCGGTACCAACCCGTGGGGCCAGGACGTCTGGGGCTTCTCGATCACGACCGAGATCGACCGCGAGGAGTTCGGCCTGACCTGGAACCAGGCGCTGGAGACCGGCGGCGTCCTGGTCGGCAAGAAGATCAAGATTGAGATCGAGGGCGAGGCCAACCCGGCCGCCTGATCTCCGTCACCACTCGGGACCCCTCCCGTCCCTTCGGGCGGCGAGGGGCCTCAGTGCGTCCGCCTGTTGAGATATAGCGTCTCATAAAGCGGGAATCCACAGGATTCCCGCCGAGCCCAGCTGGGGACTCCCTGGTTTGTCCACAGGGGCGGCGAAAGTTATCCACCGCCTGTGGACAACTCTCGCCCAACCCTTGCCCGCGACGTGATCACCAACCGCTTTGCCGCCTCGCCGGATGGCCGGTACTCTGTCCTGAGCCGAACGGTTACCAGGAGGCTTCGCCTAGTCAGGTCTATGGCGCCGCACTGCTAATGCGGTTTGGGTTTACCGCCCATCCGGGGTTCAAATCCCCGAGCCTCC
>NZ_JBEOZN010000066.1:0-52131 GCF_040298085.1 Streptosporangium sp. NPDC001681
CCGACGTCACCTCGGGCCGGGTGTAGGAGGGCACCGTCGCGCTGCCCTGGCCCGCCCCGCCCGTCGGTGTGGGTAGAGCGCGAGCACCGGCAGCACCGCGCCGTTCATGGTCATCGACACGCTCATCTTGTCGAGGGGGATGCCGTCGAACAGCTGCCGCATGTCGTAGATGGAGTCGATGGCCACGCCCGCCATACCGACGTCCCCGGCGACGCGCGGGTGGTCGGAGTCGTAGCCCCGGTGGGTCGCCAGGTCGAAGGCGACCGACAGTCCCTTCTGCCCGGCTGCCAGGTTACGCCGGTAGAAGGCGTTGGACTCGGCCGCGGTGGAGAAACCGGCGTACTGCCGGATGGTCCACGGCTGGTTGACGTACATGGTCGGGTACGGGCCGCGCAGATAGGGCGCGGCGCCGGGGTAGGTCTCCAGGAAGTCGAGACCGTCGGTGTCGGCGGCGGTGTAGAGCGGCTTGACGTCGATCCCCTCGGGCGTCTCCCACACCGGGCCACGAGGTCCGTCCCCCGCGGCGGGGCCGGGCACCGCCGGTCGCGCACCGAGTTCGATCTCGGAGAAGTCGGGAATCATCGAGCCACCCCCAGGTCGTCGAAGGTCGTCCGGAGCGCACCGAGCGCGTCGCACCCGGTGTAGAGGTTGGCGTCCACGCCCTCGAAGCCGCCCTTTCCTGCCAGCCAGATCCTGCGCGCCCCCGCGGCCCTCAGCGCGGCGGCCACCGCCTCGGCGTGTTCGGCGTACAGCCGGTCGCTGGAGCACAGGCACGCGACCTCGGTACCGGAGGCGGAGAACGCGGCGGCGATCTCCGCGGGGTCCGTCATGGCACCACCGGCCACGGTGGCGATGCCGCCCGCCTGGAACAGGTTGGCCGCGAACGAGGCCCTGGCGGTGTGCGCGGCCACCGGGCCGATGGTCGCCAGGAAGACCTTCGGCCGGCTCGCCTGGGCGTCGGCCAGGTCGCGCAACGCCTCGAACTCCTGCGCGTAGTGCACCCCGGCACTCCCGGTGGACCGGGCCTGCCTGACCAGGGGCCGCTCGGCGAGGTCGGGGAACTCGCTGACGCCGGTGATCGGGTCGAGGCGCCTGGCGATGTCGGCCGAGCGCCGCTCCCAGGTGGCGGCGAGCCGTCCGGCGACGAGCGCGGAGCCTTCGGCCGCCCCGACGCCCCCGGCGCGCTCGATCTCCTGGAACCACTCCCAGGCTCTGGAGGCCAGGTCCTCGGTGAGCCGCTCGACGTACCAGGAGCCGCCGGCCGGGTCGATCACCCGGGCCACACCGGCCTCCTCGACGAGCAGCGACTGGGTGTTGCGCGCGATACGGCGGGCGAAGGCGTCCGGCAGGCCGAGGCGGGCGTCGAAGGGCTGGACGGTCACCGCGTCGGCCCCGCCGGTCCCGGCCGCGAAACAGGCGAGCGTGGTGCGGAGCATGTTCACCCACGGATCGCGGGCGGTCATCATGGCCGAGCTGGTCACCGCGTGCTGCCGCTGTCCCTCGTCGGGGGCGCCGCACACCTCGGCGACACGCGCCCAGAGCCTGCGGGCGGCCCGGAGCTTGGCGATGGTGAGGAACTGGTCGGCGGTGGCCGCGTACCGGAACTCCAGCTGCCCGAACGCCTCGGGCACGGTCAGGCCGGCGCCGGTCAGGGTACGCAGCGCGGCGACTCCGGCGGCGAGGGAGCAACCGAGCTCCTCGGCGTCACCGCCTCCCGCGTCGTGATAGACGGTGGCGTCCACCGTGACGGCCCTGAGGCCGGGGTGGTCCCGAACGCAGCGGCGGGCCAGCTCGATCGCGGTCTCCGCGTCGGCGAGCGCGTCGGCTCCCAGGTTCCCCTTCAGCGTGCCGGCCTTCTCACCCGCCAGCCCGAGGAGCACCTCAGCCGCCTCGCGGGTCCGCTTGCCCGCGTCGAGCGTGACCGAGATCAGCTCCAGGTGGACCCGCTCCAGGGCCTGCGGCAGGTCCTCGGGGTCGAGGGTGAGCCACAGTGAGGTGACGCCGTTCTCCAGGTCCGTGAGGATCGCCTCGGAATCAGGCACCTCGTGGCGCTGCCGCACCTCCCAGCCCCCCTCGGGGGCAGAGCCCCTGATGTAGGGGGCGGAGCCGGGAAGGCCGGGATCGCCGGGCAGATCGGACGCGTCGTAGAGCGGTGCGATCGTCACACCGTCATAGGTGGTGGAGGCCAACGCCTCCTCCGGGGAGCCGGTCTCGACCCCGGACTTGCGCAATACCCCGAGCGCCAGCTCCCGCCACCGCTCACGCGTGGTCGGTGGGAACTCGGCGGCCGGTCGGGGTTCCTCAGGCGACACCGTCATGCACCGGATACTAAAGGTTGCCGTTTTTCGAACTCCCTCCGGGCTCTGGACAAACATCAACAGGAGGGCCGTCGAAAGGAGCCGAAGGGGGATTCCCGGACCATGCGGAAGAATCCTTACGCAGCAGCCCGAGGTAGCCGTACGAGAAGGCGACCAGCACGTCGACCGCCTCCTCCAGGTCGGGGTAGCGCCCGTCGATGTGGCCGATCGCCATCGCGTTGGTCAGCGCGCCGATCCCGTCGGCGATCATCTCCAGGCGGCGCCTGTCGCTCTCCCGCTCGGTCGGGAAGCCGAACGAGGCCAGGTCCGCGACCAGGTGTGCCCGGTAGGCGGCGGCGGTCTCGACGGCGAACTCCTGGAGCGGCGACGACGGGTCGTGCCGGGTGCGCAGGCCGAGGCGGAAGAGCGCGGGGTGCCTGCAGATGGCCTCCAGCGGTATCCGGAAGGCCTCGCGGTGGCGCTCCCTGTCGTCGGGTGCCTCGCGAGCCCTGCGCCGCGCCTCGCGCATCGCCCCCCGCAGCCGCTCCCCCGCCTGTTCTCCGAGCGCCCGCAGCAACTCCTGCCTGTCCTTGAAGTGCACGTAGAAGCTGGACTGGGCGATCCCCGCCGCCTTTGAGACCTTGACGGTGGTCAGCCCTGCCTCACCCTCCTCGTCGAGGATCGCGAACGCGGCGCGAATGAGGCGACGCCTGGTCAGATCCTTGGCCTCGCTCCTGCTCAGGGGTGTGCTCGTCACTGCCGCCTCGCTTTCCATTCACCGATAATCCTACCGGTGAACCCCCGCTCACACCCGGCGCGAACCTCCCCCCTCAGAGACTTGTGCGATTTTTCACCGATAGCACTATCGGCGAATCACCCTCGGGGGCTACCTGGAGGAAAGGAGGCCGGCGGGAACCGGGCCTTCCTTTTCAAGGAGTGAGCGGGGAGCCCCGTCCCCGGTGACGTGCCGCTTCCGGACCCGTTGCCCGGCGGCGGCGCCCGGGTGCGCCGCGAAGGAACCGCTCATGCGGCGGATCGGCCCCGACCAGCGGGTGGCCCGTACGATCCGCAGGCCCCCGTGCAGCGGGAGTCGCTGGTCAGCTGACAGGTTCCTGCCAGGCCGCGTCCCAGGTGGCGCGGTCGACGGCGCCGGTGACGGGCAGCCCCTTCTCCTTCTGGAACTTCTTGCAGACATCGCTGGAGGCGGGACCGTACAGACCGTCGACGTCGATGTTCCAGCCCCGGTCGCGCATCCGCCGCTGCCAGGTGCGGACGTCCGCACCCTCCATGATCGGCGGCTGCTTGAGCGTGCGGCCGGGAAAGGAGGGGTGCGGTTCCGGCGGGTTGGTGGTCCCGCCGCCGGGACGGGGGGCACCCCGCTTGACCCACGCGTACAGGGGCTCGCCGGGGCAGCTGGTCGAGTAGCCGTCGCGGTGACCCTTGATCTCCTTACCCGCCCCGCCCTTGTCCCTGAGGTATTCGACGGCGTCGAGGATGCCGTGCAGGATGCCGTCGGTCGGCTTGGTGAGCCCCGACGAGCCGACCAGGCCGAGCACCGCGTAATGGTCGCTGTTGAGACCGGCGCCGTTGGCGGCCGGCACACGATTCGGCCCCCGGCCCTCGAAGACCTTCCGATGCGGACAGACCAGCATGGAATAACCAACGTCAATCCAGCCATTGCCGTCCATGTGGTGATTCTGGATGGATTTCACCAGAGCAACGCATTTGGCGTGGTCGTTCACGATATCCGGGCTGACCTGGCCGCCCGTGTAGTGGACCTTCACTCCCCGGGTGGAACTGAGCCTGCTGTAGGAACCGCGCGGCTGGCGAGCGCCCCACTCTCGGCGAGTAACAAGATCGATGGCCACGGAACGTCTCCACTGTCTGAGTGATGTTGCCCTACCGGAGCGTAATGGTTGATACGACACCGTATGGTGCTGTTAATCAACTGATCTATCGTCGTATCGTGATGTGGGAACGTTCCGGGTGGTCGTCGGGCAGCGAAACAGCCATCCCCCTGACCGCAGCCGGGCGCCCTAAACCAGAAAAGCGCCCGTGGGCCTCTCCTCCCCGCGACACCTCCCGCTCCGGGCGGGCATGGATGGCCTTGCCCTCGTCGTCGCGGCCTCCTCACCCCTGATCGCCCCCGGCTCCGACGCCGGCCGCGTTCCGGGCACCGTGTGGCCCAGGCCCGAGGACAACGCCCCGACCTGCACCTCGAAGGACGTCCCCGGCCTGGTCACCGAGACCGGCGACCGGGCCGGGAACCGAACACGCCCTGGCCGGTCATGATGCCGACCACGACCACCACCGCTCCCAGCGGCTGGTTCCACGTCAGCGCCTCGCCCAGGACGAGCACCCCGAGGACGACACCCACCAGCGGGGTCAGGTACGTCACCGTCGAGGCGGCCGTCGCCCCCCAGCGGGCGATGACCGTGGTGTTCCAGATGTAGGCGAGCCCCGTGCCCAGGATGCCCAGGGCGGCCATGCTCGCCACGACGGGCAGGTCCAGACGTACGGGACCGGTGGCCAGCAGCGGGCTCAGCGCGAGCATGACCAGGGCCGCCACGCTGATCTGGGCGGCGGCGATCGTGGGGGCGTCGTAGCCGTAGGAGACCACGAAACGCCGCGTGTAGGCGAAGGCCACGCCGTAGCAGAACGTCGCTCCCAGGCAGGCCGCCTGCGCCCACCCGGGGCCGGCGGCTCCGGTCAGGTTCCACGGGGCCAGGACGACGACGACACCGGCCGCACCCAGCAGCAGACCGAGCACCCCCGCCGCCCCCAGGCGCTCCTGCCGGAGCGCGGCCAGGGTCACGAGCATCGTCATCAGCGGTGTCGTGGCGTTGTAGATGCTGGAGAGTCCCGAGGGGATGTACTGCCCGGCCCAGGCGAACAGCAGGAACGGCACCACGCACAGCAGCAGTGCAACCACCCCCAGATGCGCCCAGAGTCTCGCCTGCCTCGGCCACCGCCGGCGGGTGACCAACATGATCACGTTGAGCGTGAGCGCTCCCAGCGCGAGACGGCCCAGCACCGTCTGAACGGGAGACAGCCCGGTGAGAGCGACCTTGATGAACAGGAAGCTGGCCCCCCAGGTCAGGGCCAGCGCGAGATATTGGGCAAGCACGGACCGGCTCGCCGGGGACGGTACGGCGTCGATCGCCCGCACCTGTGGAGATGCTGAGGAGGTTCCTTCACGGGTCACCGGAGCAGTCTCACCAGGCCCAGGTCATGTGTCCAATGAGTTATCCCGGCAGTGTGATGAGATGTCCTCATGAGTGCCACGGTCGCGCAGCTCCGAGTCTTCACCGCCGTGATCGCGAACGGCGGATTCGGCGTGGCCGCCGAGGAGCTGGGCATGTCCCAGTCGGCGGTCTCCCACGCACTCGCCGCGCTCGAGCGCGCTCTCGGCGCACCGCTGGTGCTGCGGCACGGAGGCGTGGGACCCACGGCCCTGGGGGCGACGATCCTGCCGTACGCCCAGGCGGCGCTCGCCTCGGTCGCCGCCATCGACGAGGCCGTCTCCGCACATCTGGGGCAGCACACCGGAGTCGTCCGCGTCGCCGCCCCGCCCACGGTCTGCTGCGGGCTGCTCCCCCAGCTCATGCGGACGTGGCGCGCGGAGCTCCCCGGTGTCGAGGTGCAGGTCTTCGAGGGCGACGACGACGAGCTGTCCCCCTGGCTGGAGACCGGAGTCGTCGACGCCGCGGTCCTCGTCGATCCGGTGCCCCCGCCTCCCGCGCATGTGGTGGTGGGCCGCGACGCCTTCCACGCGGTGGTCCGCGCCGACCACCCCCTGGCCGGTCAGGAACACATCACGATGGCCGAGCTGGTGGAGGATCCACTGCTCGTCTCCAAGGGGGGCTGCGAGCCGCAGACCCGCATCCTGTGTTCCCTGGCGGGCGTCCCCTACGCTCCGGCCCAGCATGTGCGCGAGCTCGGCACGCTCATCGGCATGATCGCCGCGGGTATCGGCGTCTCGACGGTTCCCGACCTCGGCCGCGGTCTTCTCACCCCCGGGCTCGTCATGATCCCGCTGAAGCCGTCCCTGACCCGCGCCCTCGTCCTCACCGGCCCGCTGACCCGCCCGCCGAGCCCCCTGGTCGACGCCCTGCTCCGCACCGCCCCCGAGGCTCCCGCGCCGCCGGCGGCCCCCTGAGTCCGGCCCCCTTGCGAAAACCCATCGACCGGCGGACGCCCCAAGAGGATCATTACCGCCATGTCCGTACTCAAGGAGGTCCACTTCTCCCCGGAGCCCCGCCCGGTGGAGCTGCCGATGAGGATCTGGCTCGACGACGCCGACTCCGCGGTGGATGTGATCGACGCCCTCGCGCTGTCGCCGTTCGCCACCGGGGTCCAGCCGTGGTCGTGCACCGCGAACCTGGAGCGGGTCCGCCCCGACGCCTCCCTCACCCCCGCCTCCGGGGCGCTCCTCCGGGCGGCGATCGAGAAGGACGGCCGTGACTCGCGGCTGCTGTGCGGGGAGGGCTGGACGCTGCGCGTGGTCCGCCACCGCAACCGCGCCGCCACGGTCAGCGTGACCGCGGTCGACGAGGAACTGGCCCGCTCGGTGATCGACGAGATCATCAAGGACGCCGAGGAGCCCGTTCCCGAGAGCGACCACGTCGAGATGGGCTTCTGGTGGCAGGGACCCCACGGCGGCCACCGCTCGGAGAAGCCGATCACCGCCACCCCCTGGGCGGAGATCTCCGGCAACTACGCCAGGTCGGTCGGCGAGCGGCTGTCGCGGCTGATGTCCGTCACCGACTCCGACGCGCACGGCAGGCTGGTCCTGCTGCACGGCCCGCCGGGCACCGGCAAGACAACGCTGCTGCGCACGCTCGCCCACGAGTGGCGGTCGTGGTGCCAGGTCGACTGCGTACTCGACCCGGAACGGCTGTTCCACTCCCCCGGCTACCTCATGGAGGTCGCGGTCGGCTTTGACGACGACGACGGTAAGCGGTGGCGGCTCCTGGTGCTGGAGGACTGCGACGAGCTGATCAGATCCGGCGCCAAGGAGGCCACAGGACAGGGCCTGTCACGCCTGCTCAACCTGACCGACGGGCTCCTCGGCCAGGGCCGTGACGTCCTGGTGGCCATCACCACCAACGAGGACCTGGCCCGTCTCCACCCGGCCGTCACCCGCCCGGGCCGCTGCCTCGCCCAGATCGAGATCGGTCCTCTCCCCTACGACGAGGCCGCCCACTGGCTCGGCGGCACCGAAGGGCTCTCTCCGGCCGGTGCGACCCTCGCCGAGCTCTTCGCGCTCCGCGACGGCGCGTTCAGCCGCACCACGGCCGTCCCCGAGAACACCGGCCTCTACCTCTGACCTCCCGCCGTGCGGGAGGTGTGGCAGACCGGCGGGGCCCGGCACGTCCATCCGTGACCAGACGACATGACAGGCCGCGGCGGCGCACCGTCCCGTCCGTCCGGGGCGAGACGGTGTGAGGCTCGGCGGCGCACGGTTCCCACCCGTGCGGAACGGAACGGGACGAGCCGCGACGACACGCCCGCCCCTGAGGGAACGGGCAATGCCCGTATCACTCTCCGGCCGTTACGCGAACAATTCGGGGAACACCGCTTGTTGGTCCGCCCGGACGATGGAACGGGCCAATGGCGGTCAAGGGGCAAACGGGATCTACGACTCCCGCTCGCTCACAATGCGAGACGCCCGAAATCATGCGGTCCGCGCGGCGCGCCTTGCCTCACCCGAGAGTGTCGAGACCACGCCCCAATGTGATCGGCCACGTGTCGGTGACCACCTTCGAACGCATCCGGATCCAGCCGGCCGGCAAAACCGGGGACACCCGGCCCGCATTCCAGAGCGCGAGGAAGTCATTTGTCCCACGGAAATCCTGCAACACGTTCGGTGACAGACACCGGGCATGCGTGAATTGTCCGACGAACCTCCGGAGCGGGTCCCACAGCGCCCCTCCGCCGCCGTCCTCCTCCCGGCGGATCCGGTCCGCTCGCCGCTCCCCGCCGGGATCTCATCCCGGCAACCGCCTCGACCAGCGAAAACGGGGCGGAGGACACACCCGCACACCGGGAGGACGGCACGGCCGACACGGCGGAGCCCTCGAAACGAACGACAGTGGAACGATGGCCTCGAACGCCCCCAAGTGGCCGAAGTCGATTTTTTTCACGGTGACCAGGGTGGAAACCACCCGGAGGTCACGAAACTCCAAAGCGCTCGGACACCTCCTCCAGAAAACCCGCCGGGGCAACCGACAGATCCCGGGATACAAGACACCAAGGGGATCCCGGCGCCGCCGTCGTTTTTAATCCCTCGCCGGCGGGAAGCATTTCCCAATGACGTGGAGACGCCGGAGTTCAGCCTTGGGTAATTAACCTGAGCCAGTGGATCTCCGGCGGACAGGGTTTCCCGGCGCGACAGCGAAAGGAGAGGCTAGAGTTTTACTACCGGGGAAGAGACGCGGGAGCCATCGTCGGCCGGGTTCACAGCCGCACACTCTGGCGCCAAGATTAAGGAGTGACACAATGGCACGTCAGCAAGTCGTCACGTTCACCGATGACATCACCGGGAAGCGGGCGGACGAGACCGTCTCGTTCGGCCTGGACGGGACCGCCTACGAGATCGACCTGAGCGCGAAGAACGCCACAAAACTCCGCGAGGCCCTCAAGCCCTTCCAGTCCGCCGCCCGCAAGGCGAGCACCTCCCTGGGCCGCAAGGGCAGGGCGAAGGGTTCCGGCGGCAGCCGCGAGCGGAGCGCCGAGATCCGGGCGTGGGCGAAGTCCCACGGAATCGAGGTGAGTGAGCGCGGGCGCATCGGGGGAAAGGTCGCCGCGGCCTTCGCGGCGGGCGACCCCAGCGTGGCCAAGGCGGCGGCCAAGAAGGCCCCGCAGACCACATCCGGCCAGTAGCGGCCAGCTCCCGGCCCCTCCTGGAGGTAGCGGCGTCACAGCCGACCGGGAGTACATGAGGCGAACCTCGAGGTGCCCTTCGCGCTCCGGAGGGGTATGCACCCTTGGTCCTATATTTGGGCCATAGTCTCCGGGGGGCGTTCTTCGATGAGTGAGGTCACACAGATCTGCTCGGACCTGATCAGATTCGACACCACCAATCCCGGCCCCGGCGAACGCCCTGCGGCCGAGCACGTCGCCACCCTGTTGTCGGAGGCCGGCATCGAACCGGTGGTGTTCGAGTCGGCCAGGCACAGGACCAGCGTGGTCGCCAGGATCCCCGGTGACTCACCCGACGCCCTGCTGATCCACGGCCATCTCGACGTGGTCCCCGCCCACGCCTCCGACTGGCAGGTTCATCCGTTCTCCGGGGAGGTCTCCGGCGGCTGTGTCTGGGGCCGGGGCGCGGTCGACATGAAGGGCACCCTGGCCATGACGCTCACCCTGGTCCGCGAGTGGGCACGGCGCGGGGTACGGCCTGGGCGGGACGTGGTGCTGGCCTTCCTCGCCGACGAGGAGGCCACCGGCGAGTACGGCGCGCGATACGCGGTGCGACACCACCGCGAGCTGTTCGACGGCTGTACCGAGGCGATCAGCGAGTCCGGCGGTTACAGCGTCGAGGCTCCCGGAGCACGGATCTACCCGGTCGCGGTGGGCGAGCGCGGCACCGCCTGGATGAAACTCACCGCGACCGGCGTCGCGGGCCACGGCTCCCGCCCACCGGTGGACAACGCGGTGGCCGAGCTCTGCCATGCCATGTCCCGGATCGCCTCTCACCGCTGGCCGGTGCGGCTGACGCCCGAGGTGGCGACGCTGATCGAGAGCCTGTCGGACATCCTCGGCGAGCGCATCGACCTCGACCGGCTGGAGGAGGAGGCCGAACGGCTCGGCCGGATCGGCTCCCTGTTCGGGGCACAGATCCGGAACTCGGCGAACCCGACGATGCTCCAGGCGGGCTACAAGGTCAACGTGGTTCCCGGCACCGCCGTGGGCCACGTCGACGGGCGGTTCCTGCCGGGGGGCCGTGAGGAGTTCCTGGAGACGATCGACCGCCTGCTCGGCCCCCGGGTGAGGAGGGAGTTCGTCAACCTGGAGGACGCCCCCTCCGCCCCGATGGACTCGCCCTTCTTCGAGCGGCTCGGCGCGGCCCTGGTGGCCGAGGACCCGGCGGCGCGACCGGTGCCGTACGTGATGTCCGGCGGCACGGACGCCAAGTCCTTCGCGAGGCTCGGCATCAGGGGTTACGGCTTCGCCCCGCTGATGCTCACCCCGGAACTCGACTACTTCGGCATGTTCCACGGCGTGGACGAGCGCGTTCCCGTCGAGGGCCTGGAGTTCGGCGTCCGCGTCCTGGATCGCCTCCTCGCCTCCCCCGCGGATGGCAGCACCAATACCGGATAAAACAGGGCGCTCCCCATCACGATCGAGCCCTACCTGGTACTTCCGGATACATGCCGGACACGGCCCGCCTGAAACTGGGGCATCATGGCTCACGTGCCGACTCTCATATACCCCTCGGTGACCGGCCGATCTCGTGACGAGACGCGAACGCTGGTGCGGCGCCATCCCACTCCCCTCGGGAATGCCATCGAACCATCCCGCGCGAGCGATGGGCGGGCATCCGGCACCGCCCCGGAAAGTGGTGCGGATCGGGAGCGTCGAGGTGAATGAGAGCGGCACGGGGCTGCCCGCCTGGCACGAGGGCGGCACCCCCCCGTCGGGCACCCGGCCGGACCTGCCGGGGACGCGACCGGACTCGGCCACCGGCCTGCGTGCAGCCGACGGCAAGGTCGCTGCAAGCGCTCCACCCGATGATGACGAGGTGACGCGCGACGGAGGCGACCAGGCGATGGACCGGACAGTGACCGAGGAGCGCAGGGCCGGACTGATGGACCGCCTGCGCAAGGATCTGAGAAATCCCCTGTTCCTACAGGGCTACGCATTGATGATCAATACCGGGATCACCGCCGTGCTGGGCCTCGGCTACTGGTTCCTCGCCACGCACCTGTACACCGCCGCCGCGTTCGGTGAGGGCCAGGCCGTGATCAGCGCGATGCGGCTGTTCGCCTCTCTGACCGGGCTCGCCTTCGCGGGCGCGCTGGCCAGGTTCATCCCGGTGGCCGGCCGCCGCACCGCCGAGTTCGTCCTGCGCGGCTACGCGATCGCCGGGGCCACCGGCCTGGTGGCGGCGTTGGGGTTCCTGCTGACGTTGCCGGTGTGGGGAGCGGTCTACGCCGACCTCTCCGGGTTCGGCCCCGGACTGTTCTTCCTCGTCTCGGTTCTCGTCTGGACGGTCTTCACCCTCCAGGACGTGACCCTGGCCGGGCTGCGCAAGGCCGTCTGGGTGCCGGTCAACAGCCTGGCGTTCGGCCTGGTCAAAATGGGCATGCTCGCCGCGCTCGCGGTCGCGCTGCCGGAGGGCGGCCTCTTCGGCGGGATCTTCGTCTCGTGGATCGTGCCGACGGCCATGGCGCTGATCCCGATCAGCTGGTTCATCTTCGGCGTCATCATCCCCAAGCACGTCAAGAACACCGAGGAGAGCGCCGCGAACCCGCCGCGCCTGCGCGAGGTGGGGCGTTTCCTGGCCGGAGACTTCCCCGGCGCGTTCTCCATCCTGCTGATCCTCTATCTGGTCCCGGTCATCATCGCGGGCTGGCTCGACGACGCGCCGACGTTCGGCTACTTCTCGATAGCCCACACGCTGGGCTCCATGATCGGGCTGCTGGCGGCCAACATGGCGGTGTCCCTGACGGTCGAGGGGTCCTTCAACGCCGCCCAGCTGGCGCAGAGCGTGCGCAACGCGCTGCGCCGCACCTTCCTGATCGTCGGACCGGTCATCGCGGTGGTCGTGGTCGGCGCGCCCCTGATCCTGAGCGTGTTCGGCCCCGGGTTCGCCGAGGCGGGCACGCCGCTGCTCCGCCTGATGGCGATCGCCGTGCTCCCCCAGACGGTGATCGAGATCTGCCTCAGCATGCTGCGCGCGCAGAGCGAGGCCCGCAAGCTCGCACTCATCCAGATCGGGATGGCGGTGCTGGTCCTCACCTCAATCGCCCTGCTGTTCCCCCTCTTCGGAATCGCCGCGGTGGGCTACGCGATGCTCGGCAGCCAGCTCCTGGTCGCGCTACTGATCCTCCCGAACATCCGCAGAGTGATCAACCACGGCAAGGCGTCCCAGGTTGTCGCAGCTTAGTGACGGCGTGGCTCTGTTTGCAGTCTTGATCGCGCACGTGATAGACGGTCTCCAGTGACTCCTGAGCACATTGTGGCGAAGCGGACAGGCCGCCACTGCCTTCCACTGCCCTCCAATCGTCTGGGCCTGTATCTGGCCCTGCGGCACTGGTGCAGCCCCGGCCAGCGGTTGCTGATGTCGCCGCTGTCGGCCGACGAGATCCTCTTTCTCGTGCTCGCCGCCGGGCTGCGCCCGGTCATCGCCCCGCTCTCCTCCGACGACGGCAACATCGACGCGGGCGCCGTCGACCTCGACACGGTCGACGCGGTGCTGACCACCAACCTGTACGGCCTGCCGGACCGGGTGGCGGCGTTCACGGGCAAGATCCTGATCGAGGACGTCGCGCACGCGATGGAGACGAGCGTGCACGGCAGGCCGCTGGGCACCTTCGGGGTGGCGGGCGTGTTCAGCCTGTCCAAGCACGCCGGGGCGGGTTCCGGCGGGGTGATCGCGGTCGAGCACCTGGAGGACCTGCGCACCCTGGAGCGCGACCGTGACCGGCTGCTGCAGCCGGGCGCCTTCAGGAAGGAGATCCACAGCGTGCTGACCTCGGTGGGCCGGCACGCCGCGCTGCGCCTGAACATGGTCCGCCCGGCACTGAGGGCGATGCGCGCGTTCGGCATGGAGGAGGAGCGCGAGGGCTACCGGATCGCCCCGCGCCCGGCGGATCTGGTCAGGGCGCTGGAGTACGCGCCGCAGCTGCCGGCGTTCGACTCCTGGGTCCAGGCCGACCTGCACGACTACCGGGCCAGGCGCGGCCACCTCTCAAGCTGGTACCAGTCGAGGCGCCTGCGGACGCTGCCCAGGCAGCGGTCGCGGCGGATCGCCGGCGTCTCGGCGCTGGCCGCGCTGCCCAGCGTGGCGCGGGCCGTCCACCGGCACCTGGATCAACCGCTGTTCCGGGTCCCGCTGCTGGTCTCGGGCCGGGACGAGGCCATCGCCGAGCTGGAGCGACACGGGGTCGCCACCGGATACCTCTACGACCCGCCGTACGACAGCTACCTGCCCGGGTTCACCAGTCCCTCGCCGGAGCCCGAGATCGCGCACTGGTGGGGGCGACACGTGCTGCCGGTCGATCCGCTCTACGCCCACCGCGCCCTGCCGGTCGTCGAACGGCTCGTCCCGGCCATTCCACCCACCCCTCCCCGGATTCCCCCGGTGCTGCCGAGTCCGACTGTCTCCGATATCGCTTAGCAGGTAAGTCAATATTTAGGTAGATTTACTGCATTGGGCGGCGGCAGGGGGATCGCTGCCCGGTTCCGGGACGGTTCCCGCGCTCCGTGACGCACGCCACCCATGTCCATCGGCCAGTCGGATCGCGCGTGCTCCACCCCGAGGACGACGTTCAGTTCCTCAGCCCGGGCTTCGAGAAAGGATCACCTCCTCGTGAACGGTAGGTTGACGCGCACTGCAGGCACGGTCGCCGGTCACCCCGGCGCGGCGGGAGGGGCTGCATGAGGGTCAACGTCATCCGGCCGGCGGAGCTGGGCCCGGGCGAGGTCGCGGCCTGGCGCGAGATGCAACGCTCCAGCGCGCACCTTGCCAACCCCTTCCTCAGCCCGGACTTCACGATCGCGATGGGTGAGGTCCACACCGAAGCGCGGGTGGCGGTGATCACCGAGTCGGACGGGCCCGTCGGGTTCTTTCCCTTCGAGCGGCACGGCGGCGGGGTGGGCGCCGCCCTGGGCGGATGGGTCTCGCTCTCCCAGGGCGTGGTCCACGTGCCCGGCGCCGAATTCGACTCCAACACCCTGCTCAAGGAGTGCGGGCTGAGCGTGTGGGAGTTCGGCTGCATGGTCGATCACCAGCCCTGGTTCCAGCCGTTCGAGACGCTCAGGCAGGAGGCCGTGGTCCTCGACTTCACCGACGGCTACCCGGCCTTCCTCGACGAGCTGCGCGAACGCTCTCCGAAGTTCGTCAAGAGCACCCTGTACAAGGAACGGAAGCTGGGCCGCGACATAGGCGAGATCACCTCCGAGTTCGCGGTGCGCGACGCGGAGCAGTTCCGGCTGCTGCGGGAGTGGAAATCGGCCCAGTACCAGCGGATGGGCCGCCCCGACCGCTTCGCCAAGTCATGGGTCGTGGAGCTGACCGAGCGCCTGCACGCCGTCGACACCCCCGACTTCGCCGGGCCGCTGTCCATGCTGTACGCGGACGGCAAGCCCGTCGCGGGCCACTTCGGGCTGCGCACCGGCACGATGATGATCGGCTGGTTCCCCGCGTACGACCCCGACTACGCCAAGTACTCCCCCGGCCTGATCCAGCACCTGCATATGGTCGAGGCCGCCGCGAAGATCGGTGTCAGCTCGCTGGACCTCGGCATCAGTAACGGCTCGGAGTACAAGGACGCACTGTGCAGCAGGACGGTTCCAGTCACCGAGGGCATCGTGCGCCGCCGTTCGGCCGGCGCGGCGGCGCACTGGCTACGCACCACACCGGTCCGCCGCGTGCGGCGGTTCATCCTTGACAGCCCGGCCCTGTACGGCGCCGCCGACAGGGCCATGAAACGGTACGGGCGGCTGCGCACCCGGGGGAAGGCCCAGTGAACGGGCAGAACGGCGGCCGCGAGCTTGAGGCGGCCATGCGAGACCGGATCGGCCAGGAGTGCCTGCACGTGCCCTCCGCCAGGTTCGGTCTGCTCCTGGCGCTGCGTCACTGGTTCGAACGCGGCGACCGGGTGCTCATCTCACCGACGAACTGCGAGACCGTGCTGTTCATCGTGCTGGCCGCCGGGCTGGAACCGGTGATGGCGCCGGTCTCCTGGCGCGACGGCAACATCGACGTCCCCAACATCGACTGGAGCGGCCTGGCCGGTGTCGTCACCACGCACCTGTACGGCCAGCCCGACCGGGTGACCGAGCTGCGGGCCGAGTGCGACCGGCGCGGTGTGATCCTCCTCGACGACGCGGCGCACGCCATGCAGACGACGGTGGACGGCCGCCCCGCGGGCACGTTCGGCACCGCCGGGGTGTTCAGCCTCGCCAAGCACGGACGGGCGATGTCCGGTGGGTTCCTCACCGCGCGGGACCCGGCCGCGCTGCCCGAGCTGGCCCGGGCCAGGGACGAGTCGCTGCTCCCCGGCGGGGCGCGCGCCCAGCTGCTCGGCACGCTGCGGCCCGTGCTGCGCGAGACGATCTACCGCACCGGGCTGGTCCGGCCGATGTGGCACGCCCTTAAGGCGCTCGGCCTCGTCCAGTGGACCGGCCACCGCTGCCCGCCCCGCGAGAAGGAACTGCGCGCGGCCCTCGCCGGCGATCCGGTAGACCTGCGCGCCATGGACCACTGGCTGCGGATCGACCTCGACGACTGGCGGATGCGCCAGGGGCCGCTGCTCCGCCGCTACCAGCGCTCCCGCTTCCGGGTGATCGACCGCGAGCGCGACCGGCGGGTGGCCGGGGTCGAACTGCTGCGCACCCTGCCCTGGGCGGCCGAGGGTGTCCGCGACGCGGCGCCGCAGCCGCTGCTGCGGGTGCCCCTGCTGGTCGAGAACCGCGACGAGGTGGTCGCCCGGCTGGAGAGCCGGGGCGTGGTGCCCGGCTTCATCTACGACCCTCCGCTGGACGACTATCTGGAACTGGTGCCCGAGGGGCCGTCCTCGGAGATCGCCCGCTGGTGGACCGGCCACGTCCTGCCCGTCGATCCGCTCCGCGCCACCCGCATGGCCGGCTTGCTGACCGAACTCGACGTCCGCCCCGCCACGCGCCCGTTCACGGCGTCGCAACAGCCCGCCTGAGCAGGTCGCGAGCCTCCTCCCTCGGGGGGAGGCCCGCCGTCTCGCCGGGGGTCTCCACGATGCGGGCGGCCAGCAGGGTTCCGAGGGCGGCTGCGCCGCCGGACAGGCGGGCGGCGAGACAGCCGCCGACGGGATCTCGCACGACCCGGGCGGCGCCGGCCAGGTCGCCCTGCGTCATCTCGGCTCCTACCTGGTCTACGACCCGGCCGACGGCTCCTTCCACGACGTGACCGGTGCCCCGCGGACAGTGCCCGTCACCCCCGGGGCGGGCGAGCCTCATAGAGGTCATCGGCTGACGCGAGGGCACCCCGGCGGGGTGCCCTCTCGGCGACCGGCCGGACCCCGGACTCTCACCTGGCGCCGGCCAGGCTGCCCGCGCGCACCCCGGCCAGTTCGAGCACCAGCTCGAACCAGACCTTGTTGGCCCCCGCCTCCCTGACCAGGCCCCAGCGGTGGGCCAGGGCCTCCAGCAGGGGCAGGCCGCGGCCCCCCGTCGCCTCCGCCGAGGCGTGGCAGACGCAGGGAGCCTGTGAGGAGCCCTCGTCCTGGACGCAGACCCGCACGCCCGTCGCCGAGTAGGCCACGGTGACCGTGAACGCCCCACCGTCCCCGGAACGGGAGTGGATCACCGCGTTGGTGGCGATCTCACTGGTCAGCAGGACACAGTCGTCGTGGAGGGGATGGTCTCGCCCCAGGGTCATCGAGACCAGGCGGCGGGCTCTGACCACCTGGTCCGGGGAACCCGCAAGGCGGAGAACCCATTCGCTTCCGTCGTGCTCCGACGAGTCCATATGTCCCCTCCGATACCGTTCCTGCCTTTGGGAAGACGCGGAGCTCGAAAGGGAAGATGTCTCGGAAAAGTAGGAATGCGATCACTTACCGGATAGACAGGTGGGGCTTGCCAGACGGGCCTTCAGCTGCATGCCCGCACCTGCCGTACCGTGCGGTTTCACCCGTCACATCCGGTGCCAGCGGGCCTCGAAGAAACAGTGGACCGCGAACAGCAGCAGGCCGATCGCGACGACCCCGAGCAGCCACGGACCGGCCGGGGTGTCGGCCAGCGAGCGCAGCGTCGAGTCGATGCCCTTGGCCTTGTCGGGGTCGTAGGTGATCGCGGCCTGGATGACGAAGACACCGGCGACCGCGGCGATCACACCGCGGGCGAGGTAGCCGGCCATGCCGAGTTTCTCGGCGAGGTCACGCGCCTTCGGCGGCATCTCGCCGGTGCGCAGGTCCTGGAGGAACCGCTTCTTCCAGCCCTTGTGGATCCAGTAGGCCCCCAGGGCGATAACCCCCAGGCCGACCAGGCCCACGATGAGCTGCCCGGCGGGCAGCTCCATCAGCTTGGCCGTGAGGTCCTTGGACTGACTGTCCGTTGAGCTTCCCGAGTCTCCGCGCAGCACGACACCGAGCAGCGTGGCCACGATCAGCCCGTAGACCACCGCGCGCGCCGCCGACTCCACCCGGTCCTTGGTCTGTCCCCGGCCGATGACGGCCTCCGACAGCTGCCAGAGGACCAGGGCCGTGAAACCGACGACCATGAGCCAGAGCAGCACCATGCCGAACGGCTGCTCGGCCACCGTCTCGATGGCCCCGGTCTTGTCGGCCTCCTTACCACCGCTTCCACCGCCGAAGGCGATCTGCAAGGCCAGAAAACCGATCAGCCCGTAGAGGACTCCCCTGCAGGCCATACCGACCCGTGCCAACCTGTCCAGCGTCTGACTGTTGGCCGCTCTGTGAGCGGCACCTGCCACCTGAGTCTGAGGGCTGTTCATGGCTATGTGCACTAACCCGCGGACGGCCGGATAAACCTTACTGCTCGGGCATGGCGTCCAGCCTGCGCAGGATGACCCCCTCGCGCAGCGCCCACGGGCACACCTCCAGCTGGGCCACGCCGAACAGGTCCATGGTGGCGTCGGCGACGATGGCTCCGGCGGGCAGTTGCGGCGCCCGCCCCTCCGACACCCCGGGCAGCTCGGTCCTCTCCCCCGTGCTCATCCTGGCCAGCCGGTCGGTCCACCCGACCAGGTCCGCATGCCCGAGCACCCGGCGTACGTTCGCCCCCTCGTGCGAGGGCGCCGCGCCGGCGATCCTCGCGAGCTGCCTGAACGTCTTGGACGTCGCCACCGCGTGATCGGCCTGGCCGTACCGCGATACCTTGCCCACCACGCGGGCGATCTCGGCCCGCACGTACCTGCGCAGTGCCCGCACCTCGTCGGCCGGCGGCGGGTCGGCGGTGAAGCGGTCGCGGGTGAGGCGGCCGGCCCCCAGCGGCAGCGACACCGCCACGTCGGGCTGCTCGTCGATCCCCGAGGCGATCTCCAGCGACCCGCCGCCGATGTCCAGCACCAGCAGCCGCCCGGAGGACCACCCGAACCAGCGGCGCACCGCCAGGAACGTCAACCTCGCCTCGTCCTGGCCGGACAGCACCTCGATGTCGACCTGCGTGTCGGCCTTGATCCCGGCGAGGACCTCCTCACCGTTCACCGACTCCCTGATCGCGGAGGTCGCGAAGGCCATGAGGTCCTCGACCCCCTTGTCCTCGGCGATCCGCAGCGCCTCCTCGACGAACTCCCGCAACCGCGTCGCGCCCTGTGCCGACAGGCGGTTGCCCTCGTCCATGTGCTCGGAGAGCCTCAGCTCCTCCTTGTGGGAGTACGCTGGCAGCGGCCGGGCCCCCCGATGTGCGTCCATCACCAGCAGGTGGACCGTGTTGGAACCGATATCGAGAACGCCCAGTCGCATGGGATGAAGCTACTACCCCTCGAAGCCTCGCCCGCCGGGGGTTCGTACATGAACACTCACCGCGTATCCACCGCCGTCGTAGGGTGCGCCGTCCCATGTCGCCAGGCGCCGCAGCGGGGCGAGCCCCGAGGCCTGGCACCAGGCGTCGTAGTCGGCCAGGGTGACCGTGGCGGAGGCGAGTGGGAGGTGCGCGGCGTCCAGCCCGAACCCGCTCACCAGCAGCCCGCCGGGGCGCAGCAGTGCCGCGAGCCCGGCGACGGTCCGCGCCTCGGTCCTGGGGGCCAGCAGGGGGATGACGTTGCCCGCGGCGACGACCATGTCGAAGCGCTCACCCTGCCCGCGCCGCTCGCCGGACACGGCCTGCTCCGCGAACTCCGCGGAGCCGCCGAGGTCACCGAGGTCGCTGAGGTCGGCCAGGATCCAGGGCAGCTCCGGCGCGGTCCGCCGGGCGACCTCCAGCATGGACGCGTCGAGGTCGACGCCCACGCAGTCGTATCCCAGCTCCGCCAGCCGGATCGCCACCCGCCCGGTGCCGCACCCGGCGTCCAGCACCCGCGCGCCCGGCGGCAGCAGCCCCGCGCACAACCGCGCCTCACCGTGCGTGTCCGCCCCCGACTCGGCCAGCCTGGCGAACCTCGCCGCGTACCGCTCCCCGGCGTCATCTCCCGCGATGTCCGCCCAGCGGCTTCTCTGTTCCATCGGATCAGGGTCTCATCCCCCGCGAGAGCCGCTCACAGCGGCCAGGCCGAGCATGGACCCGCGAAGGCGTTCGTGGATACCACCACACGCCACCTGTCCATAGGGCTGTCCGGATGCGGCCACTATAAGAAATAGATCTTGTCAATATGGGCGATTATTGCGAATACTTGCGATTTGTTCTTATTCGCGAGAGAGGCCTGCAATGAAGCGCGTTATCGTTCACAAACCTGGCACCGTCACGCTCAGTGGCACCGCGAGTGCCAAGCATGTCGGCTGAGACGAATCGCAGTACCGGCGTCCAGCAGTGGGCGCCGGCCCCCAGCACAACATAGCCATATATCATCGAATATCATCTAAATCGACTTAGAGGAGTCCGGTGAGTCGGGGAGCCCAACCGCCAGAAAACCCGTCTCTTCCCGTGCCGCCGCCGCTTGTGGTGGACGCTGACCGGTACCTGCGCGGACCTTACACCGCGGGGGGCGCGCTCGTCGCCGCCCTGGTGCCCACGGCCCGGCCCGAGCTCGTCGCCCGCTACGACATCGAGCTGCGCGCGGCGGCCCCCGACCTGCAGGACCTGGTTCCCGACCGGCGCCGCTCCGTGGCCGCGAGCCTGCCCAGCGCGGAGCGGATCCTGGTGCACGCGCCGCGGCGCACGCTGCGCCTGGCCAACGGCCTGGCCGAGTTCGTCCGTGAGCACCTGGCCGAAACCGGCCCACGGACGCTGGTCGTCGAGAACGTCGACCGGGCCGACCCCACCGACCTCGAACTCCTGACGGTACTGCGGCGCCGCGTCCCCGCGGAGTCGCTGACCGTGGTGACCCGCCGGGGGACCACCGTCGAGGACCAGCTCAGCGAGGAGGAGCACGGCGCCCTCGCCGACGAGCTGGAGCGGGAGGGGACGATCGGCCCGCGACTTGGAGCGGTCCCCTACCACCGCGAGCGCGGCGGCGACACGTCGAAGACGCTGGAGGCGTTCCTGTTCGCGGTGCAGTGGTGCCTGGACGCGGGCTGCCATGACGCCGTGGTGGATCTCGGCAGGCGCGCCCTGCGCCTCGCCGACCCCGAAGGCGACACCGGGACCTGGTGGCGGCTCCTGCACAGCACCGCGACCGCGCTGGCCGCGCTGGGCAGGGAGGACGAGTCCGAGGACCTGTTCGACCTGGCCAGGCGGGAGAGCGTCTCCCCCGCCGTGCACGCCTCGGTCGCCTACGCCACCGGAATGCTGAAGGTACGCCACCATGACCAGGCCCGGCGCGACCCGGATGCCGCGCTCGCGCTGGTGAACCAGGCGATCGCCATCTCCTCGCTGCTGCCCGACCCGCGCGAGCGGGCGTTCAAGCTGGGGTTCGACCTCAACGGCCGGGCACTGGTGGAGGTACGGCGAGGCCGCCCCGCCAAGGCACTGGAGCTGGTCTCCGAGGCCGTCGCCCTGGCCGACCGCGACCTGCGTCCCGGCGAGCACCCGATACACCGGCTGGTGCTGCTGGCCAACAGGGCGCAGCTCACCGTGATGCTGGGCCGCCCCGAGGAGGCGCTGGAGGATCTGGACGCGGTGATCGAAGCCGACCCCGTCTACCCCGACTACTACATCGACCGGGGCAACCTGCTGCACCGGCTGGGCCGGATGGACGCGGCGATCAACGACTACGAGACGGCCATGCGGGTCGGCCCGCCCTTCCCCGAGCCTTACTACAACCGGGCCGAGATCCGCTTCTCCAGGGGCGACCACCGGGGTGCGCTCAGCGACCTGGACCACGCGCTGGAGCTGGACCCGGAGTTCGTGGACGGCCTGGCCAACCGGGCCGGGCTGCTGGCCGCCCTCGGTGAGTACGGCAAGGCCAGGGCGGACGCGGAGGCCGGGCTCGCCATCGATCCGGCCAACCCGTACCTGCTGTGCGCGCTGGGCCAGGTGGAGACGGCGGAGGGTCGCTACGACAGGGCGCGTACCGCCTTCGACAGGGCGCTGGAGCTCGCCCCCTCGCTGGCGGCCGCCTGGGCGAACCGAGGACTGCTGGCGTTCGAGACCGGTGACCCCGAGGGCGCCGTCGCGGACTTCACCCGGGCCCTCGAACCCGGAGCGGACCCCGCGCTGCTGTTCAACCGGGCGATGGCGCTGCGCGCCGCCGGGCGGGAGACGGAGGCGGTCGCCGACCTCACCCGGGCGCTGGAACTGGCGCCGGACGACGAGGACATCAGGCGCGAGCTGAAATCCTGACCCCTACCGGACCGCCGCCCGCGGCCACGGAGACGAAGGCGGCCGGAAAACACCCCGGATTCAGCGAAGTGGGTCGGAAAACAGGGGCCGGGAAGACGGAATCCCCATCGCGAAAATCTCATTATCGGATTACGCGTTACACACACAGTGATGCGGACGCCGGCCCTATTCGCCATCACGGACCCGTCGCGCCCCAGGGGTGGGTAGGGACGATTTCCCGATGCGCGATCACGGCGCGCCACTTTGCCGAACGGCCCCTACGGGAACGCCGCGGGTATCACGGGGATGGACCGGGTCAGCGGAGCGAGCCGCCGAGATAGCGCTCGGCCAGCTCGCAGGTGCCCTCGGTGTAACCGGAGCCCAGCTCGGTGGCGATGTCCGCGCCGGTATGGGTACCGATCCAGGCGACCAGCAGCAGGCGGCGGAACATGACGAACGTCCAGATCTCCGCCTCGTCCTCGGCCGAAAGGTCCAGGACGGTCCGATAACCCCGCACCCACGCGTCGACCAGTTCGGGAACCTCGGGGAGGTGCTCGATGAAGCTGACCGCCGCGGCCAGGTCGTAGAGGTGCCAGCCGAAGCCGCAGTCGTCGAAGTCGATGACGCTGGGCGGTCCCTCACCCGCCACGAGCAGGTTCGCGGAACGCAGGTCGGCGTGGATCAGGCCGTAGCGCTCCGGCCCCCGGCCGAAGCGGTGGAGCCGCTCGCGCAGTTCCTTGTCCAGCCGCCCCAGCACGGTCCGCGCCTCGGCCCCCACGCCCAGGCCGTCCTGCCAGCGGCCCCATCGCGCCCCGGCACCGAGGGCCGCCTCGTAGTCCCAGTGAAAGCGGGTGAACCACTCGGGCCGTGACCAGTGGCGCGCGTGCCGGTGCATCCGCGCCGTGAGCGCGCCGAGCCGCTCGAAACCGGGCACCGGGTTCTCCAGGGACGGCTCGGCACCGGGCAGCAACTCGAACATGACGCACTCTCGGGGCTCCGCGCCGGGGACGGTCAGCACCCGGGAACCGCCGGGAGCCTGGAGCACCCGGGGGGTGCGGATCCCCTCCTGCTCGCGGAGCGCCTCCAGCCAGGCCAGCTCGGACAGGATCGCCGGGATGGAGTGGTAGCCGAGGCGGTGCACCCGCAGGATGGAGCGCCTCTCCGTGGCCGGGTCGTCCACCCGGTAGGTGGCGTTCTCCGACACGTTGATCAGCGTGACCTCGGCGTCGGGCAGGCCGTGGATCCGCGCCGCCGCACGTGCCACGTCATGCGCACGGGCCAGCACGCCGCCTCCGGCGGACAGGTCGTGGGCCCGCATCGGTTCCTCCAGCTCGGTCGCACAGGGCGCCAGATCCTATCCGAGATCCGACATCGCCTGCCCGGCTGCGCGGTCCAGGTCGCCCCGGTCCTGGTCACGTACGACGTGCCTCGTCGAAGGCCCGGGGCCGGGAAACCTGATGCGGATCTTGGACTCCCGCTGTGGAAGGCGCTCCCAGTCATCCATGAGGGTCGCCTGAAGGCCGCATCCGGCGGCCAGGTCGAGCAGGGTCTCGGTCCGGTAGTAGAAGGTCTCGCCCAGGACCTGGTGCTCCCTGCCCTCGGTGCGCTCGAAGGTGAAGTCGAACCAGCCCCCCGGCCGCACGATCCGGCCGACGTTTTGCAGGCACTCCTCGATCACGTGCGGTGGGGAGTGGGAGAAGACGCCGTGGGCGTGGACGACGTCGAACGCCCCGCCGGGCAGCGCGGCGAAGCGCAGGTCGGCGACCGGCAGAAGATGGGGGAGTTTGTCGCGCAGGTCGTAGGTGACCAGGGTCTCCTGGGCGGCGATCAGGATCTCCGGGGAGATGTCGAGACCGTAGTAGTTTCCGGTGTCGAGGTAGCCGATGAACAGGCGCCCGGCCCGCAGGTTGCCGCAGCCGATCTCCAGCATGCGGTGCTCGGGTTTCAGACCGTGCCGCACCAGATAGTCGAACTGCGCCTTCCCCAGGGCGACCCAGCGCCGGTAGGACCTACTGCCCACAGCCCCGCGAGGACTGCGCGCGGTCTCGGACCTCATGACGGCCCGGTAGTAGGCGACGTGGTCGCGGGTGCTCAGGCGCAGCCACGTGTTCCTGGTCACCCGTCGCAGGTGCCGGGGGACTCTTCCCGGATGGCCGAGGGCGTACCTGAGCCGGTGAACGATGCGCGTGCGGCTGTGACCGTGCATGTCTCTCCCCACGTCTGGACGACACCTCGATATCCCACCGGTGACGAGATCGTAGCCTGAAGTAAGATGAACGTCACTCTTGGTAAGCATCGTCGGAATGTCGCCTCGTGGTCTCTCCCATCTCACCGGGCGACGGTCCCGGCCCGCGCCGGTCCTCCGGAAGGCTCACGCAAGCGTCGGATCGTTATGACACCTCGGATCGCCCGACCGGCGACGCCCGCACACCCGGCGGTCGGAGCCGGCGGTCTTCGAAACGGTGAGGAGCCCGGTGAACCTGGAACTCGCGCTGCGCATGTGTGAGGCCGCGGTGCGGCAGGCCGTGCGGGAGGGGGCGCTCATCTCGGTCGCGGTGGTCGACGCGGGCGGGCATCTGGTGGCGTTCCAGCGGATGGACGGCGCGCGGATCTCCGGCCCCGTCCTCGCCCCCGGCAAGGCCCACACCGCGGTGGCCCACCACATGCCGACCGCCGACCTCGCGCCGCTGGTCCTGCCTGGAGGCGAACTGCACGGCCTGGCCGGCGACCGGTACGTGTGCCTCGGCGGCGGCATCCCGCTCGGGGAGCCCGGCAACGGCCGCGGGGTGGTGGGCGCGGTCGGCGTCAGCGGCGGCACCATCGGCCAGGACGTGGCATGCGCCGAGGCCGCCGCCGCCCTCTGGGAAGGGTCATAGCGGGATATGGTCGGAGACCTCCCTCAGCGGCGGCCAGTGCTCCCGCGCCCGAGGTTGACCGGGAAATCCCCGCCGGATGTCAGGCACCGGCCGTGGTAAGGCTCCGGTCGATCTCGGCGCGGGTGGGCATCGAGCTGCTGGCACCCGCGCGCTGGACGGACAGGCCCGCCGCCGCGGTGGCGAAGCGGACGGCCCGGTCGGCGGGCTGCTCCTCGACGTGGGCCGCAGCGAGGGCGCCCACGAAGGTGTCGCCCGCGGCCGTGGTGTCCACCGCGTTCACCCTGGGCGCCTCGACCCACACGGCGGCCTCGTCGCCGGCGGAAGTGAGCGCGCCGCGCGCCCCCAGGGTGATGATCACCCAGCCGACCGTGCCCCTCAGCTCCTCCAGGGCGCGCTCGTGGTCAGCCTGACCGGTGATCGCGACGGCCTCGTGCTCGTTGGCCACCAGGATGTCCACCGCCTCCAGCAGCTCAGCGGGCAGGGGCTGGACGGGCGCGGGGGTGAGGACCACCGTGGTCCCGGCGGCGCGCGCGGCCCTGGCCGCGGCGGTGACCGCCTCGATGGGCAGCTCCAGCTGCAGCAGGAGCACGTCGGAGCGGGAGATGACCTCGATCTCGGCCTCGGTGGGGGCGGTCACGGTCCCGTTGGCACCGGGAACCACGATGATCGAGTTGCCGCCGCCGCCGTCCACCACGATCTGGGCGATGCCCGAGGGGCCGGGGACCGTGCGCAGCTCCGTCACGTCGACGCCCGCCTCGGCGAGCGTCCTGCGCATCTCGGTCCCGAAGTCGTCGTCACCCACGGCCCCGAGGAAGGCCACCTTGGCACCCGCCCGCGCGGCGGCGATGGCCTGGTTGGCGCCCTTACCGCCGGGAACCGTGCTGAAGGCGCGACCGGTCACGGTCTCGCCGAGCGCGGGTACGACATCGACATAGGCCACCAGGTCCATGTTGACACTGCCGAACACCGAGATCATGATTCCTCCGCCCCCAGGGCCAGCGTACGGCGGGCCAGCTCATCCAGGCCGATGCCGTCGAACCCGCTGATGCTACTCGACAGCCGGTTCCTCAACGACCACCCCTCCGGGATTCCCGACGCGCCGCACAGCGCGCCGACGATCGAGCCCACGGTCGCCCCCGCCGAATCGGTGTCCCAGCCGCCCGCCACGGCGCCGGCGATCGAGGCGGTGAAGTCACCCCGGCCGTGGACCAGTGCCGCCGTGATCAGTGCGGCGTTGTTGATCGTGTGGACCCAGTGCAGCTCCCCGTGGCGTGCGTGGAGCCGGTCGACGACCCGTTCGAAGTCCGGTTCCCGGCGCGCGTCCTCGGCGGCCTGCCGTACGGCGGCGGCCAGGCGGGAGTCCGGCGGGATCACGGCGAGTCCGGCGGCGACCACCTCCTCGGCGGAGGAGGCCGTCAGCGCCGTGGCGCACATCGCCGCCACGAACATGGAACCGTAGATCCCGTTGGCGGTGTGGCTGAGCCGCGCGTCGCGCCAGGCGAACTCCGCGGCCGTGGCCGGATCGCCGGGGTTGGCCCAGCCGTAGACGTCGGCCCTGATCAGCGCACCGATCCACTCCCGGAACGGGTTGCGGAAGGTCGCCGTGGAGAGAGCCCGCGGGTCGTGGGAGGCGGGCGGTTCCAGGCCGGCCAGCAGGTTGCGGTAGGCGGCGCGCTCGGCGGTGAAGACCCGGCCGCCGGGCAGCTCGTCCAGCCAGAGCCGCGCGACGTCGTCGGTGCTGAACCCCCGGCCGTGCCGCTCCAGCAGGGCCAGGGCGAGCAGCGCGAAGTTGAGGTCGTCGTCCTCGGGGACGCCGTCGATGTTCTCGGCGAGGCTGTTGACGGCGCTGCGACGGTTCCACGGCCAGCGCCGGCCGATCTCGGCGGGAAGCCCCCTGGCGGTGAACCATCCCCGGATCGGCCAGTTCCCTGTCGCCTCGGCGATCGCCCTGATCCCCTCCCGGGGGATCTTCTCCACCGGCTTGCCCAGCACGCAGCCCGCCGCCCGGCCGAGCCACGCGCCGAGCATCCGGTCCATGACCGGTGTGCCCGAGGTGGCCGTGCCCCTTTGTGACGGCCACCTCGGGCAGGCTTTGACGATCTCGGCCAGAGTGGAGGGCTCGGCGAGCGGGGACGGGATCGCGGCCAGCTCGTCGAGCAGGTCCTCGGCCAGGCGGCGCAGCCGTACCGGAGGGGCCTCTGGCGAGGCTCCCGCCCGGGCCGGGGCGTCGTGTCCTCCCGCGGCCTGCCAGCGCGCGGCGATCTCCGTCACCTCGCGGCCGTCCTCGGCGGCCTGGCGCAGCTCGTGGCCGACCAGGTCCTCCGGCTGCACCCAGGTCAGCCTGATCATCCGGCGTCCCCGGCGAGGGCGGCGAAGGCGGACTCGTGGGCGCGGCGGCGTTCCAGGTCCGCGCCGTGGATGCGGCGGGCGACGCGGGCCAGGCTCAGGCCGGGGGTGAGAAGGTCGATGCGGCTGGCGGTGGAGATCTGCTCCACCCAGTCGGCCGGGACGGCCTCGCGCCCGCCGAGGGCTCCGGCGATGGCGCCGCCCATGGAGGCGATGGAGTCGGCGTCGCGGCCGTAGTTGACGCCACCGAGGACGGTGTCGCGGTAGTCGCCCTTGGCGATCAGCAGGAAGGCCAGGGCGAGTGGGAGTTCCTCGATGCTGTGCAGGCGGCTCGGGCGGCGGGCACCGAGACCCTGGTCACGGTAGGTGTCGGCGACCGTGTCGTAGGGCTTCATGGCGGCGCGCAGCGTCTCGAAGGAGCCGTCCCAGTGGCCGAGGCCGCGGGCCACCGAACACACCGCGTCGATGGCCGCCTTGGTACCGTCCCGTGCCAGCCGCAGGCAGGCGGCGACCACCGAGTCAGGCGTCGCACCCGGACGCATGGCCTCGGCCACCGCGGCGGCGAGCACCCCGGCCGCCTCCCGGCCGTAACTGGACTGGTGGGCGCCGGCAAGCTCGATCGCCTCGGCGTAGGCGGCGTCGGGGTCGGCGGCGTTCACCACGCCGACCGGTGCCATGTACATCGCGGCACCGCAGTTGACGATGTTGCCCACACCTGCCTCACGCGGGTCCGCATGACCGTAGTGCAGCCGCAGCACCAGCCACTTCTCCGCCAGGAAGACCCGCTGCAGTAGCAGCGTCTCGGCCTCCAGTTCCGGGATCCAGCGCTTCTCCCCCATCATCTCCGGTACCAGGTGCTCGGCCGCCGCGTAGGCGTCCAGGTGGCCCCCGACCCGCTCGTAGACCCGGATCAGCGCGTGGGTCATCAGGGTGTCGTCGGTGATGTGGCCGTCACCCTTGTGGTAGGGCGCGATGGGGCGGGCGTTCCGCCAGTCCTCGAAGTACGGCGGGACCAGGCCCTCGACGTACCCGCCGTAACGCTCGTGGATCTGTTCGGGCGTCCAGCCCTCGGTGGCGCCGCCGAGGGCGTCGCCGACCGCGGCACCCGCCACGCATCCCACGGCCTTGTCCTCAAGCGTGCCCTCGCCCGTACTCGCCGGGGTGCCCTCCCTGCCCGCTGTACTCATCCGATCCGTCCCCTCGCGATATCCAGTAGATCGATTCCCGCCAGTTCGGGTAGGCAGCAACCCGTCAGGGTGGTGCTCCACCCTCGCGGCAGCGCGTCGTGGCCGGTGAACGCGCCGGTCAGCGCGCCGGTCAGCGCGGGCGCGGAGTCCGCCGCGGCGGCCAGGCAGGCGGCGGCCGGTACGGCGGTGCGTATCGAGCCGCCTGAGACCTCCGCCAGCGCGAGAGCCACCGGGAGCGTCTCGGCGGCGGCTACCCCGTAGCTGTAGACGTGGTCGAACAGCGCCGCGTCCAGCGCGGGCACCGCCGCGAACGGATCGCCCGCCTCACGCGCGACCGCGAGCGCGGTGCGGGTCGCGCGGCCGATGACGGTGTCATCGGGAAGCGCCTCCAACGCGGCCCGCACGGCTTCGCCCATCGGACCGCCATCCACCAGGACGCCGATCGCCCGCGCCATCGCGACGGCTCCGAGCACGCCGTCACCGGCGTTGGTGACCTGGGCGTCGGCCGTGGGGTCCAGCCCGGCGGCCCCGAAGGCGACCGCCCGCACGGTCGCGGCGTCGTCGAAGAAGTGCGGGTTGTCGTGCCCGCTGACGGGAGGGCCAAGGCCGCGCGCGAGGTTGTCCAGCGCGGTCCGCACCGAGATCCGCGCCCTGACGTCGTCCCTGCCGGTCAGACCGGCGAACGCCTCCGCGCGGTCCTCGTCGATGGTGAGCACGGTCCAGGCGAGCCATTCGGCGTCGTCGGACGGCCCCATCACCAGCGGCGCGACCGGCTGGTTGAGCGCGAACGGCACCGGCAGAGTGGTCACCCGATGCTCCTCGGCGAAGGCGTCGAGCTCGCGGTGGAGGCGTCTGCTCCACGGTGCGTGCACCCCCGCCCGGTGCCGTGACGACGGCCATCCCGCCGCGTCGCCCATCGCCAGACCGGCGAACGCCCCCAGGATCCTGTCCCCCGACATCATCGCCCTACCTCCCTTCCACGAGCTGATCGGCCACGTCGAGTACGTGCCGTCCCGCGGTCACCGGCAGGCAGCGCCCTTCGACCGGGCCGATCTGCCGTGCCCACCGCTCCGGCACCGCCGCCTCGCCGCGTCCCGCCCCGGCGAGGGCGCCGGCGATGGCCGCGGTGGTGTCGGCGTCCCGTCCCAGATTCGCCGCGATCACCACGGACTCCTCGACCTCTCCCTCGCCCATCAGGTAGGCGGCGAAGGCGAGGGCGACGGCTTCGGGAGCCAGGTCCGTCCACGGGTAGTGCCGGACCACGACCGCCTCGTGCAGCCGCCCGGCGACGTCGCCGGATCCGGGGCCGAGGGCCTCGCGGGCGCGGTTGACGCTGCGGGCGGTCCACGAGTCCTCGGGGATCACGCCGAGGCCGGCCGTGACCGCCTCGTCCGGGGAGGCGCCCGACATCGCGGCGGCCACCGCCCCGGCGACCGCTCGGCCGCCGAGGATGCCCTCCCCCGCGTTGCTCACGCTGCCGTCGACCTCCACCAGACGGGCGGCCTCGCCGGGGTCACCCGCGGCGAAGATCCCGTACGGTGCGGCGCGCATGGCCAGGCCGTCCGACCAGCCGTGGCGGTGCCACTGGCCGGTCAGCGGCGGCCGCAGTCCCTGCCGGAGTGCCTGGATGGCGCCGAGCTCGGAGAAGCCCGCACCCTTCATCGGTCCGTCGATCAGCGGGATGATCTCCTGCTGGTAGGCCTGGACGACGTCCTGGGAGGTCAGCGCGTGCCCGTGCCGGATGAGCAGGGAGGCCGCGAAGACGGTGTACTCGGTGTCGTCGGTGCCGCCGCCGTCGATCTCGGTCAGCCTCCCCCAGCGGGCGGCGATCTGTTCGGGCGAGAGGTTCTCCGCCGGCCGCCCGAGGGCGTCGCCGGCCGCGAGGCCGAGCAGACATCCCCGGGCGCGCCCCCGATGTGTCAACGTCACTGGTTGTACCGCTCCAGCACCTTGTTGCCCTCGTCGACCAGCTTCTTCGCCGTCTCGTCGAGGGTGATCTTGTTGGCGAAGTACTGCTGCAGGGCCGGCGTGGCCACCTTGCTCTTCCACTCGTCGAAGCCGTTGACCTTCAGGAACGGCGCGACCACGAGGTTCTTGGCCGATGCGGTCGCCACGTTCCAGCCGTTCTCCTCGGTCGTCATGGCGGGGTCGCCCGCGGCCTTGACAGAGGTCGGCAACAGCCAGTCGCCCTTGGCGAGCTTGACCTGGTTGGAGCCGTTGAGGAAGAAGGAGATGAACTTCAGCGACTGCTCGGGATACTTGCTGTCCGCGGCGACCGACAGCGTCTGCGAGACGGCGCCCTGCTCGGCGGTGACACCCTTCAGCGGCGGGATGGTGATCCACTCGAAGCCGTCCGGCGCCTGCTCCACGACCTGCTGGCGCAGGTAGACACCAGCGGGCAGCATCGCGTACTTGCCGGCGTAGAAACCGGGCAGCGGCTCGGCGGAGCCCATGCCGAGCGCGGACGGGTCGGCGGACCTGTCCTTGTGGAGCTGGTCGTGGATGCGCTGGAGCACCTCGCGCTCCTCGGCGCCCACCTTCACCGTCGTCTTGCCGCCGGCATCGGTCTGGAAGAAGGTGCCGCCGAAGTTCAGGGCGAGGTTGAGCACCTTGTTGACCGGCGACTTCATCGGCCAGGCGACACCGTAGGCGTCGCCCTTGGTGAGCTTCTTGGAGATCTCGGCGAACTCGTCCCATGTCCACGGACTGTCCGGGGCCGGGATCCGCACGCCGGCCTTGTCGAGCAGCTTCTTGTTTCCGATGATGACCTGCGACTCCTGCAGGAACGGCACGCCGTACACGCCCTCCCCGCCCTTGCCGTCGCCGAAGGTGACGGTGTCCCAGGCGCTCTGCGGGATGTCGCCCTTCAGCTCGGCCGGAACCTTGTCCTTGAGGTCCAGCAGGTAGCCGCGGTTGGCGAAGCCGGCCAGGGCCGGGGAGTCGTCATGGATGACGTCCGGGGGGTCGCCCGCCTCGAAGGAGGTGACGAGCTGGTCGTTGACGTTGTTCCAGCTTCCCTGGATGTACTCGACCTGGATCTTGGGGTTGGCCTTGTTCCACTCGGCGACCAGCTCCTTGTTCGCGGCGATCGACTCCTTCTGCCAGGCGAGGCTCTGGAATTTGATCGTCACCGGCTCATCGGGGGCGGCCGCGGGCGATTCCGAACCGCATCCGGCGGCCAGAACGAGGAGGCCTGCGGCCAGCACGACCCTCATGCGCATATGACTTCTCCTATCGGGGGGTGGGGCTATCCCTTGACGGCCCCGGCCATCAGGCCGGACTTCAGCCGGCGCTGGATGAACGCGAAGAACACCAGGCTCGGGATCGTCGCCAGAAGCGAGGCTGCGGCGAGCGGCCCGAGGCGCACGACCCCCTCCGCGCCGGTGAACTTCACCAGCGTCAGCGGCAGGGTCGCCACATCCGGGTCCTTGAGGACGATCAAGGCGAACAGGAACTCGTTCCAGGAGGAGATGAACGAGAACAGCAGGGTCGCGACCACACCGGGGGCCAGCAGCGGGGCGACGACGCTCAGCAGCGACCGCACCCGCCCGGCCCCGTCCACCGCGGCGGCCTCCTCCAGCTCACGCGGTACGGCACGCACATATCCCTGGAGCATCCACAGCGCGAACGGCAGCGTGAAGGTGACGTGCACAACGGTCAGGCCGGGCAGCGTGTTCACCAGGTCCAGCCTGCGCAGCACCATGAACAGCGGGATGATGATCAGGATGAACGGGAAGACCTGGCTGACCAGCACCCATCCGATCGCGATCCGGTTGACCAGCGAGCGGTAGCGGGCCAGCGCGTAGGCGGCGGGCAGCGCCAGGATCACGGTGAGCACCGCGCTGACCACCGCGACGACGAGGCTGCGCACCCCGCTGCCGACCAGGTCCTGCTCGGCGAAGGCGTCGGCGAAGTTGGTCGGCGTCGGTGAGCGCGGGATCCACGCCGGGTCCAGGCTCGCCATCTCCTGCGGCGTCTTCAGTGCCGTGGACAGCAGCCAGACCAGCGGGAACGCCAGGAAGACGATGTAACCGGCCAGGGCCAGATAACGCAACGCCTTGCCCATGTCAGCTCGCCTCCCGCATCTGCCGCCAGAGGTAGGCGCCCAGCACGGCCAGCACGACGATCACGATCGCCACGCCCAGGGTGGCCGCGTAGCCGAAGAAGCCGTACCGGAAGGCCTCCTCGTAGGCGAACAGCATGGGCAGGCGGGTCTGGCCTCCCGGGCCGCCCTGCGTGAGAACGTAGATCAGCCCGAACTGGTTGATGTTCCAGACGAAGTCCAGTGAGGTGATGGCCACGATGACCGGGCGGAGCTGGGGCAGCGTGATGTTCCAGAACCTGCGCCAGACACCCGCGCCGTCCACCTCGACCGCCTCGTACAGCTCCTTGGGAACGCCCTGCAGCCCGGCCAGCAGCACCACCGTGGTCTGCGGCATGCCGGTCCAGATCCCGACGACGATCACCGCGGGCAGCGCGATGGAGAAGTCGTTGAGCCAGTCGATCTCGGTGCCCAGCATGCCGTTGAGGATCCCGGCGTCCGGATGGTAGACCAGCCGCCACATCAGCCCGATGACCACCGGCGGCATCGCCCACGGCACCATGGCCAGCACCCGGGCGAACCCCCGGAACCGCAGATCCTGGTTGAGCAGCAGGGCCAGCCCCAGCGAGGCCAGGAACTGCAGCACCGTCACCGAGACCGCCCAGATCATCCCGATCCGGAACGACGCCCAGAAGTCCCCGTCGGAGAGCAGGTCTCCGAAGTTCGACAGCCCGACGAACGAGGTGACCGAGTTGCGCCCGGAGCGCGCGTCGGTGAACGCCAGGAAGATCCCGTAGAGCAGCGGCCCCACGCTGAACACCAGCACGGGCACCAGCGCGGGCAGCATCAGCAGCAGCGCCTCACGCCCCTGCCGCCCGCCCTTCCGGGGTTTCCTCGGGCTCGCCGTCCCGACCGGCCGGTCGGCGGTGAGGGTCACGGCGTCTCCTCTCCCGTGGTCGAGGCCCTGACCACCAGGCGGGGCGGCACGGTGACCACTCTGGGCTCCCGCTCGCCGTTGCCCAGCCGGTCCAGAAGCAGTTCCGCCGCCGCCCTGCCCCGCTCGGCCGAGCCGAGGGAGACGCTGGTCAGGGCGGGCCAGGCGGCCGCGGCCATGTCGATGTCGTCCATGCCGGCCACCGCCACGTCCTCGGGCACCCGGCGGCCGGTCCGGCGCAGGACCTCCAGGGCGCCGAGCGCGATCAGATCGTTGGCGCACATGATCGCGTCCAGGTCGGGTGCCCTGGCCAGCAACCGGCTCACCGCGGCCGCGCCCTCGGCGCGGTAGAAGTCACCGATCTCCACCAGGTTCTCGTCATACGGCAGGCCGAGGGCGCTGAGCGCCTCGGCGTAGGCCGTGGACCGGGCCGAACCGGGGACCGTGTCCAGCGGGCCGTTGACGAACCCGATCCGGCGGCGTCCCAGGGAGTGGAGGTGGTCCAGCGCCAGCCGTACGCCGGTGCGGGAGTCGGTGCGGATGTTGTCCACCCGCGTGCCGTCCGGCACCGAGCCGATGATGACGACCGGGGCGCGGGCAGCCTCGATGGCCTTCAGATGCGCCTCACTCACCCTGAGCGGGATCATGATCAGCCCGTCCACGTAGCGCTCGCCGAGGCTGCGGAGCACGTCGATCTCGTCGGCGACGTCCGCGTCCGTGGAGTGCAGCACGAGACGGTATCCGGCGGCCTTCAGCACCGGCTGGATCTCACGGATCATCGCCAGGTAGACCGGGTTGCCGATGTCCGCCATCGCGAAGGCCACCTGGTTGGTCCGGCGCGACTTCAGCGACCGGGCCACCGAGTTGGGGACGTACCCCAGTTCCTCAGCCGCGCTGAGCACCCGGCGCACGGTGTTCTCACGGGTCGGCAAACCGTTGAGGACACGGGAGACCGAGGCGATCGAGACGCCCGCCCGCTCCGCGATCGTGGTGATCGTCGGCCCGTCGCTCACAGAGACCACGCCTTTCTGTAAACGATTACGATGATCTTGACGACTTACTGAAAACGTTTACGGAATTAGAGGAATGTAACTCGCGCGCAACAGAGGGCGTCAAGTCACGATCAAGTAACAGCACGCACGGTGGACGGCGGCCCGGCTGTCGCGGCGTTCCAGCCTGCGGGCAGGGGACAGCGGCACCACCTGGCCGGCGGATACGTCCCGACGCTCCCGGACGTCCCCGGAAGTTCCGGTGGCGTGGCTCGTCGCCAACGGATATCCGGAACGGACGAACTGACCGTCGTCCGATGGCAGGTGGCCGGGCCCGAGTCGTGGGCGACGGTCACGAGCCGTGCCCGCTCGCGTGCCCGGAGCCTGTCGAGCGGGCATCCGACGTGACCGTACCGACGCCGAGGTGCGCCGGGCGGGACCGGCGAGGTCAGGAACGCAGGTAGGCCAGGACCGCGAGGACGCGGCGATGCTGGTCGCCGTCCTCGGCGTACAGGCCGAGTTTGGCGAAGATACTGCGGATGTGCTTCTCCACGGCCCCGTCGCTGATCACCAGCTGACGGCCGATGGCGGGGTTGGATCTGCCCTCGGCCATCAGGCCGAGCACCTCGCGCTCGCGCGGGGTGAGCTGGGCGAGGGGGTCGTCACGGCGGCGCCGCACCATCAGCTGTGCCACCACCTGGGGGTCGAAGACCGTGCCGCCGGACGCGACGGTGCGCAGGCTCGCCATGAAGTCGTCCACATCCACGACGCGGTCCTTGAGCAGGTATCCCACCGCGCCCCTGGCGTCGGCGAGCAGGTCGTCGGCATAGGAGACCTCCACGTACTGGGACAGGATCAGCACCGGCGCGCCCGGCACCCTCCGGCGCGCCTCCACCGCCGCCCGCAGCCCCTCGTCCGTGAAGCCGGGCGGCATCCGCACGTCCACCACCGAGACGTCGGGCCGGTGCTCGGCGACGGCGGCCACCAGCCGGTCGCCGTCCCCCACCGCGGCGACCACCTGGCAGCCGAACTCCTCCAGGAGCCTGATCAGGCCCTCCCTGATGAGCACCGCGTCATCGGCCACGACTACCCGCACGGAACCTCCGCCACTATGACCGTCGGCCCGCCGACGGGTGAATCGACCACCAGCTCGCCGTCTACCGCCTTCAGACGGTCACCGAGACCGGACAGGCCATGCCCCTTGGCGACATGTGCGCCGCCGACCCCATCATCCCCGATTGTCAGCATCAGGAAGCCACCCGTCCTGGTCAGCGTCACGGTGCAGATCGTGGCGTGGCTGTGCTTGGCGACGTTGGTGAGGGCTTCCGCGACGACGAAGTAGACGCTGTTCTCCACGGCGGCGGGGAATCGTCCCTCCACCTGGACATCCAGCTCGACGGGGACGGTGCAGCGCCCGGCGAGCGCGGCGAGCGCGGGGGCCAGGCCGCGGTCGCTGAGGATCGGAGGGGCGATGCCGCGCGAGAGGGCACGCAGCTCGTCCAGCGTCTCGCGGGTGGAGGTGATGGCCTGGCCGAGCATCTGCTCGACTCCCGCCGGATCGCGCCTGATCTGGCGCTGTGCCCGTGACAGGTCCATGGCCAGGGAGACCAGGCGCTGCTGCGGCCCGTCATGGATGTCACGCTCCAGCCGGCGCAGCGCGTTGGCCTCGGCCGACACCGCGGCGGCCCGGCCCTCGGCCAGGTCGTCGATGCGATCGTGCAGCTCGGCCACCCCGGTCAGCATGGCCCTGCCGAGCCCGGCCTGGATGAGCGCGGCACCCCGCACGACCGGCGAGAGAGTGATCGCGAACAGCACGCCGATGACGGTGTTGATCAGCACCTCGACCCAGAGAGCGCCGCCCAGGCCGAGGAGCGGGCCGAGCCCGCCGTCGTTGCCGGGGATGGCGTAGACGATCCACCCGTAGAGCGGGTAGGTGAGGCCGAGGATCGTCCCGGCCCACCAGACCACCGCGAACACGAAGGTGACGATGGAGATCGGGAAGGCCACGACGCCGTAGAGCAGGTCGAGCCAGGACTGGCCGTTGGTGAGCGGGTTGATCATCCTGCGGAACCATCCGGCGTCCTGCGGGGCGGGCCGGTACCTCGGCCTGGCGACGGACCGGCCGAGCACCTCGGGCAGCCAGCGCCGCTCGATGTCCGCGAAGCCCCGGGCGACCAGGAGCGTCGTCGCGAGGATGGGCAGGCCCACGAACGTGATGGCCGAACCCGCCCCCGCGGCGAAACCGGCCACCATGAGGGCGAACCAGATGACCGAGAGAGGGAATCCCACGACCAGGTAGCGGGTGTCGGTGCCGATGCGGCGGAGGAGGGTTCTCATGTCGTCAACGTTATGAGGCCGGACCACCGCGGACGACCCTGCACACCCGTTTGTCGGGGTGGGGCCAGCACTACCTTCAGCGGTGGGGGAATCCGGCGAGAAGACTGATGCGTACGTCACTGCGCCGCGGCGGTCCCGGCGGGAGGCTTTTCACACAGCCTTTCCTGAGGTTTTCGCTCCCCCTCCCTGAGAATCGAGACCCCTTTGACCGCCGTGATCCCCAGCCCGGCAACGCGTCCGACAGCCCGCACAGCACCGGTGCCCGCCGGTCGCGACCCGTTCATCGACGTGCTCCGCGTGTTCGGCATGGCCCTGGTGGTGCTCCAGCACTGGAGCATGCCGGTGCTCTCCTTCGCCGACGGCCGGATCACCACCGGCAACGCGCTGGCCACCGGGAACGGCTGGATGATCACGTGGATCAGTCAGGTGATGCCGCTGGTCTTCTTCGCCGGGGGCGCGGCGGGCGCGATCAGCAGGCGCGCCGCCGTACGGCGCGGTGACGCCACTCCCGCCTGGCTGGCGACGCGCCTGCGCCGCCTGGCCTGGCCGGTGGTGCCACTGGCGGCGGTCTGGTTGCCCCTCCCCCATCTGCTCCTGACGCTCGGCGTGCCGGAGCAGCCGGTCATGACCGCCTCACGGCTGGCCGGACAGCTTCTCTGGTTCCTGGTGATCTATCTTGTCGCGGTGGCGCTGACCCCGCCGATGCTCAGGCTCAACATGGCGTACGGCTGGCGGGTGCCGGCCGCGCTGGCGGCGGGGGCGGTGGCGGTGGATCTCCTGCGCTTCACCAGCGGCCTGGAGGTGGCAGGCCTCCCCAACATCGTGCTGATCTGGCTGGCGGTGCACCAGCTCGGCTTCCTGTACGCCGACGGGCGGCTGAGCCGCCCCTGGATCCTGGCGCTGGCCGGGTACGGTCTGGCCGCGGCGCTGGTGACCTTCGGCCCCTACCCGCTCAGCATGATCGGGATGCCGGGTGCCGCCGTCTCCAACATGGCACCGCCCACGCTCGCGCTGCTCTCGGTCGGGGTCGGCCAGATCGGACTGGCGCTGGCGCTGCGCCGCTGGATCGTCTCATTCGCGGAGTGGCCCGGGGTGTCGAGGGCGCTCGGCTGGGCCGGCGGCCGGATGATGACCCTCTATCTGTGGCACATGAGCGCGCTGTTCGTCATCGTCTCGATGGTCGTGGTGGGCCTGGGAGTCTCCACCCCCGAGCCGGGCACCCCGGCCTGGGTCTCCGGCTGGCCGCACTGGCTGCTCATGCTCACCCTGGCGATGTGGCCGCTGCTACGGGGGCTCGCGCGGTTCGAGACGCCCCCCTCGGGCAGGCCGTACACCGGGGGGATGGCCAGGATCGTCGTGGCCATCGTGCTGGTGGGACTGGGGCTGCTCACGCTCACCGCGATCGGCTTCGTCCCGGGGACGGCTCCCCTGCTCGGGGCGGGCGCGATCGTGGCGGGCCTGGCGCTCACCGGCCCGTCCTTTCGCACCTCACCCGCCTCACGGGCGGGCGTTCCCGGGCCGCGTCCGGCCTCGGATCACCCGCGGCACGTCTGACGGCTCCGGCGCTCCAGCCGACACCAAGTCCTTTTAGTAGCCGTTTACGCCAAAAAAAGTGATCATAACTACACAATGTTACATATTTTACACGAAATGTAATGCCATCCATTGCCGCAGCCGGTTCGACCACCACAAGTTCTTCGGCAGTATTGGACTGTGAGCCTTGTAGACCGCCTGCCAGAAGAGATCGACGCCGATCCCGATGCCATCTTCGACGCCTTCGTCGAATGGAACTCCGAGCGAGGGCTGACCCTCTACCCCGCGCAGGAGGAGGCGCTGATCGAGGTGGTCTCGGGAAACAACCTGATCCTGGCCACCCCAACCGGCTCGGGCAAGAGCCTGGTCGCCGCCGGAGCCCACTTCACCGCGCTGACCAAGGACGTCCGCACCTTCTACACCGCCCCGATCAAGGCACTGGTGTCCGAGAAGTTCTTCGACCTGTGCGAGGTCTTCGGCACCGAGAACGTCGGGATGATGACCGGCGACGCGAGCGTGAACCCCGGGGCGCCGATCATCTGCTGCACCGCGGAGATCCTCGCCAACGTCGCGCTGCGCGACGGCGCCCAGGCCGACATCGGCCAGGTGGTGATGGACGAGTTCCACTTCTACTCCGAGCCCGACCGCGGCTGGGCCTGGCAGGTGCCACTCCTGGAGCTGCCGAACGTTCAGTTCATCCTGATGTCGGCGACACTGGGCGACGTCACCAGGTTCGAGGAGGACCTCACCCGGCGAACCGGCAGGCCCACCGCGGTGGTGAAGAACACCGAGCGCCCGGTCCCGCTGGTCTACTCCTACCGGATGACCCCCCTCCACGAGACGCTGGAGGAGATGCTCACCACCAACCAGTACCCGGTCTACGTCGTCCACTTCACCCAGGCCTCGGCCATGGAGCGGGCACAGGCGCTGATGAGCATCAACATGTCGACCAAGGCCGAGAAGGAGGCGATCGCCTCCATGATCGGCAACTTCCGGTTCACCACCCGGTTCGGCAAGGCGCTCTCCCGCCTGGTGCGGCACGGCATCGGCGTACACCACGCCGGGATGCTCCCGAAGTACCGCCGCCTGGTGGAGCGGCTCGCCCAGGCGGGCCTGCTGAAGGTCATCTGCGGCACCGACACGCTCGGCGTCGGCGTCAACGTCCCGATCAGGACCGTGCTCTTCACCGCGCTGTCGAAGTACGACGGCAACAAGGTGCGGCGGCTGCGTGCCCGAGAGTTCCATCAGATCGCCGGGCGGGCCGGGCGGGCCGGATTCGACACCATCGGCTACGTCGTCTGCCAGGCCCCCGACCACGTGGTGGAGAACGAGAAGGCACTGGCCAAGATCGGCGACGACCCCAAGAGGCGGCGCGGGTTCGCCCGCAAGAAGCCCCCGGAGGGCTTCGTGGGCTGGAGCGAGGAGACCTTCGAGAAGCTGCAGAGCGCCGAACCGGAGCCGCTGAACTCCCGGTTCAAGGTCAGCAACGCCATGCTCCTCGCGGTGATCAACCGGCCCGGCGACTGCTACGCGGCCATGCGCCACCTGCTCACCGACAACCACGAGGACCGCAAGTGGCAGCGGCGGCACATCAGCCAGGCCATCGCGATCTACCGGTCACTGCTGGCCGGCGGCGTGGTGGAGAAGCTGGACGAGCCCGACGAGCACGGCCGGATGGCCCGCCTGACCGTTGACCTGCAGGAGGACTTCGCGCTGAACCAGGCGCTCTCCACCTTCGCGCTGGCCACCCTCGAACTGCTCGACATCGAGGCGCCGAACTACGCCCTGGACATGGTCTCGATCATCGAATCGATTCTCGACGACCCCCGCCAGATCCTGTCCGCGCAGCTCAACAAGGCGCGCGGCGAGGCGGTGGCGCAGATGAAGGCCGACGGCATCGAGTACGAGGAGCGGATGGAACTCCTCAACGAAGTGACCTATCCGATGCCGCTGGCCGACCTGCTGCTGGGCGCGTACGAGACCTACCGGCGCGGCCACCCCTGGGTGGGCGACTACACGGTGAGTCCCAAGAGCGTCATCCGCGACATGTACGAGCGGGCGATGACCTTCGCCGACTACGTGCAGTTCTACGAGCTGACCCGGTCCGAGGGCACGGTCCTTCGCTATCTCGCCGACGCCTACCGCACCCTGTCGCGGACCATCCCCGAGCACCTCAAGACCGAGGACCTGGTCGACCTCATCGAGTGGCTCGGCGAACTGGTCCGGCAGGTCGACTCCAGCCTCCTGGACGAGTGGGAGCAGCTGCAGAATCCGACCGGGGAGCTGGAGGCGCCCTCCCTGGAGGAGAGCACCAAGCCGGTCACCGCCAACACCCGCGCGTTCCGCGTGCTGGTCCGCAACGCGATGTTCCGCCTGATCGAGCTGGCCGCTCTGGAGAACGAGCAGGAGCTGGAGCAACTGGCCCCCGACGTCGACTGGGGCGCCGCGCTCGACGCCTACTACGCCGACCACGAGGAGATCGGCACCGGCCCGGACGCCCGGGGCCCCGGCCTGCTCCGCATCGAGGAGGAGAAGGAGTTCTGGCGGGTCCGCCAGGTCGTCTCCGACCCGGCCGGCGACGGCGACTGGGGCATCGACGCCCAGGTCGACCTGGCCGCCTCCGACGAGGAGGGCCGCGCCGTGGTCCACGTCATCGGCCTGAACCGCCTCTGACGACCTCCGGGCGGAGAGGGCGGGGAGGCCGGCGCCATCCGCAGGAACTCCTCCGGGCTCGCTCCCGGCTGTCCATGGCGCGGAAACCGACAAGAATGGCGGGATGAGCGACGAAGCGATCAGGCAGGTGCTCGGCCTGCTCTACCAGGAGGACACTCTGCGGGTGCTGGCGACTCTGGCACTGGGCGGCAAGCCCGAGGAGGAGTCCGGCCTCGACGGGGAGGCGGTCAGGCGCGCGCTGGACCGCCTGGAACGCGGCAGGCTCGCCGTGCGGAGTGAGGGCGGCGAGTGGCAGGTGCGGCGCGAGCGGTTCCGCGAGCTGCTGCACACCACGGCCAAGCCCGCGCCCCCGGTCTCTCCCGAGGAGAAGGTGCTGCGCTCCTTCCTCGTCGAGGGGCGGCTGCGGGCGATCCCCAGCAAGCGGGACAAGCAGTTGGTCGTGCTCGACTACGTGGCCCAGGTCTTCGAGCCGGGGACCCGCTACCCGGAGAAGGAGGTCAACGTCGCGCTGCGCGCCTTCCACGACGACTACGCGGCGCTGCGCCGTTACCTGGTCGACGAGGGCATGCTCAGCAGGGAGAACAACGTCTACTGGCGCAGCGGCGGCTCCGTCGAGGCCTGAATCAGCCGTAGTACTTCCTCGCGCCGTCGTGCAGGGGCACCGGCTCGGTCTTCCGCGCGTTGTCGCGGCTGATCTCCCTGGCCACGGGGTGGATCTTCTCCAGCTCCGCTCTGCGCTCGAAGAGCAGCCTCGTCAGGCTCTCCACCAGGGCGGGGTCCATCTTCTCGTGCACCACGAGCAGGTTGGGCACCGAGATGGTCGACACGTCCGAGGGGGTGTCGTAGACGTCCTTGGCGATCGTGCCCGGGGCGTACGCCGAGCCGTGCTCGGCGCGCATCGCGGGCAGCACCCCGTCCAGCGGCACGAAGGCGACCTGGCCCCTGAGCGAGGTCAGCAGATCGGTGATGCCCGGTGTCGGCAGGCCGCCCGACCAGACCAGGGCGTCGAGGTCGCCGTCCTTGAGCGCCTGCACGCTCTCCGGCAGTCCCAGCGACTGGCGGGTGACGTCCTCCTCCGGGTCGAGACCGGCCGCCTTCAGCAGGCGTAGCGCGATCACCTCGGTGCCGGAGTTGGGCGAGCCGGTGGAGACCCGCTTGCCCCTGAGTTCGGCGACGGACTTCACGCCGGAGCCGGTGGTGGCGACCACCTGCGTGTGGTTGTCGTAAAGGCGGGCGACGGCGCGGATCGGCTGGGGCGTGGTGAAGGCGCCCTTGCCCGTGACGGCGTCGGCGGCGGAGTCGGCCAGGGTGAAGGCGATGTCGGAGTCGCCCCTGACGACCCGCTGGATGTTCTCCACCGAGGCGCCGGTCGCCTCGGCCGTGGCCTGATAGCCGGGGATGTTCTTGCCGATCTGGTCGGCCAGGCCCCCGCCGAGGACGTAGTAGACGCCCGTGGTGTTGCCGGTGGCGATCGACAGCCTCTTGCCCACGGCCTGGTCGGCCGACCTGTCTCCGCCACAGCCGGCCAGGAACAGCAGCCCCGCCGCCAGCAGGACGGCGGTCCCGCGTCTGACTGTCAATGCTCTGCCTCTCGTTCGCGTGTCACCAGATGGAGGGAGACGACCACGATCAGGACCACCGCTCCGGCGAGCGCGGGCAGGGGCGACAGGAACAGCAGCAGGATCGCCGCCACCGCGCACAGCGCCCGCTCGACCGGCCCCGCCGGACCGAGCAGCCGCCCGCCGGTGGCGGCGGCCAGCGCGGCGACCGCCACCGCCGAGACCGTCGTGGCCGCCAGGATCTCCCCGAACGTGCCCTGGGCCAGCAGCCCGGCCCCGCCAGGGGTCAGCACGAAGGCGAAAGGCACCAGGAACGCGGGAAGGGTGTACTTCCAGGTGGTCATCATGGTCCGGTAGGCGTTGCCCCCGGTGATGGCCGAGGCCGCGAAGGCCGACAGCGCCGTGGGCGGACTGACCTCCGACAGCACCGCGTAGTAGAAGATGAACATGTATGCCTCGGCCTGGCTGACACCGAGATCCGTCAGCGCGGGTCCGATGACGACCGCGGCGATGACGAACGACGCGGTCACCGGCACCGCCAGACCGAGCACGAGCACCGCGACCGCGCACAGCAGCGCGGTGACGGCGAGGATCCCGCCCGAGGCGCCGACGATCAGGGAACTCGCCTTGAGGCCCAGCCCGGTGAGCGTGACGACGGCGACGATCAGCCCGGCGGCGGCGCAGGTCGCCGCGACCGGCAGCACCCCGGTCGCCCCCGCGGCCAGAGCCCTCGCCGCCCTGCCGGGGGTCAGGGCGTGCTCGGAGTCGAGGAAGGAGAGCGCCAGGGCGAGCAGCGTGGCGTACACCACGGCGCGGAACGGCGACTGGCCGAGCGCCATCAGGACGACGATCACGAACAGCGAGCTGAAGTGGTAACCGAACCGCCTGACCAGTGGCCAGAGGCTCGGCGCGTCCACCTCGACCGCCCGCGTCCCGTACCTGCGGGCGTCCATCTCGATGGCCAGGAAGATGCCCAGGTAGTACAGGAGGGTGGGAATGGTGGCGTAGAGCAGCACCGTCAGGTAGCTCACGCGCATGTACTCGGCGATGATGAACGCCGCGGCGCCGAGAGTCGGGGGCGACAGGATCGCTCCGATGCCCGCCGCCGCGAGCACTCCCCCACCCTGCTCGGGCGGGTATCCGGCCCGGCGCAGAATCGGCCAGGCGACGCTGCCCACGCTCACCGTCGTCGCGACGCCGGAACCGCTGACCGTGCCGAGCAGGAAACCGGCGAGGGTGACCGTGCGGCCCGGCGCCGAGCGCGAGCGGCGGAAGGCGGCCAGTGAGACGTCCACGAAGAACTTTCCCGCCCCGGAGTGGTCGAGGACGGCGCCGTAGACGGTGAACAGGATGATGTAGGTGGCCGCCACGTCGAGCGGCACGCCGTACACGCCGTCGGTGCCCATCACGAACGAGACGACGATCCGGTCGATGTCGTAGCCGCGGTGCCCGACGACCCAGTCGAAGGGCAGGTAGCCGCCGTAGTAGGCGTAGGCGGCGAACCCGACGCAGACCGCGGGCAGTATCCAGCCGACGGTGCGCCGACAGGCCTCGAGCACCAGCAGGACGATGACCGCCCCGGCCACCACGTCGAGGGTCGTCGGCTCGAAGGCGCGCCGGATGAAGTCGTCGAAGACCGCCAGCGGGTAGAGGCAGACCACGAGCGCCAGCGCGGCGAGCGCCCAGTCGCCGGCGCCCGGCCGGTCGGTGCCCCGCCGCCCCGGCTTGTAACAGACGAAGGTGAGCGGCAGCACGACCGCGAGGAAGAGCATCCGGTACGGGAGAACGGGGCCGGGCCGGAACGCGCGGTAAAGGACGTACAGCGACAGGCCGAGGGCGACCAGCGTGACGGCCTGCGCCACCCGGCCGGAAAGCCGCCGGGCGGGCCGTTCCGCGTCGAACTCCGCGATCAACTCATCCGCTGATGTGGTGCTCGTCAACCGTCGTCTCCACGTGTGAGCCGCGATATTCGACTGCAGGTTACCGAGAAGGTTGACTCTCATCTGTCAGAACGGGTCACATTCGCGTCACGCCCGTCCTCGCGGGAGACCTCTGCCCCAACGGCGCGGGAAAGCGAACGTCAGGCGGCAGAACCGGGGCGCACGGCTACCGATGGTCGACCATCCGCCTCAACGACGGCACCCGGGAAGTCGCGGGTCAGCCGCCCGAGGTGTCGGTCTCGGCGTCGGCGCAGGGGACCGCGAGGTCGTACGGGTCGTCGAGCCAGCCGGCGGGCAGGTGAACGCGGTCGCGCGGATTGGTCTTGCCCCGGGGGACGTCCACGCCCTCGGGCCAGGGCTGGTCGGCGTCGAGTTCGGCGAGCCCCTCCCGCAGGCCGGCCAGGGTCTCGGAGGTGGCCAGGCGGCGACGGAGGGCGGAGCCGACGGTGAAACCCTTGAGATACCAGCCGACGTGCTTGCGGAAGTCGGCCACGGCGTGCGGCTCGCTCTCGAAGCACTCGGTCAGCAGGGTGGCGTGCCGGTCCATGGTCACGGCGACCTCGCCCAGCCGGGGACGGCGCCGCTCGTCGCCGCCCTCGCACATGGCCGCCAGGTCGGCGAAGAGCCACGGGCGCCCCAGGCATCCCCGGCCGACGACGACGCCGTCGCACCCGGTCTCGTCCATCATGCGGCGCGCGTCGTCGGCGCTCCAGATGTCGCCGTTGCCGAGCACCGGGATCTCCGGCACGCTCTCCTTGAGCCGCGCGATCGCCTCCCAGTCGGCGGTTCCGCCGTAGTGCTGGATCGCGGTGCGGCCGTGCAGCGCGATCGCGGAGACGCCCTCCTCCACGGCGATCCGCCCGGCGTCCAGATAGGTCAGGTGGTCGTCGTCGATGCCCTTGCGCATCTTCATGGTCACCGGCAGCGTCCCGGCGTTGCGCACCGCCTCGCGCAGGATCGCCCGGAGCAGGTTCCGCTTGTACGGCAGGGCGGAGCCGCCGCCCTTGCGGGTCACCTTGGGCACCGGGCAGCCGAAGTTGAGATCGACGTGGTCGGCCAGGTCCTCCTCGGCGATCATGCGGACGGCCCTGCCGACCGTCACCGGGTCGATCCCGTAGAGCTGGAGGCTGCGGGGACGCTCGTCGGGCTCGAACCGGATCATCTTCAACGTCTTCGGGCTACGCTCCACCAGCGCCCGCGTCGTGATCATTTCGCAGACGAACAGGCCGCCGCCCTGTTCCCGGCAGAGGGCACGGAACGCCGTGTTGGTTATCCCGGCCATCGGGGCGAGGACGACCGGCGGCCACACCTCCAGCGATCCCAGTTTCAACGACTCCACCTGGCTTTTCTACCGCACCACGACGAGCGGGACGAATCATCCGCTGGATATGGTGTACCTGGTGTAACCCGACGTGACATGGGAGGCCGCGGATGCTACTGCGACTGCGGATCGCACTGCCCGACCGGCCGGGCTCCCTGGGGAAGGTCACCCGCGTCCTCGGCGTCGCGGGCGCGGACATCACCCAGGTGGTCGTCCTGGAGCGCGGCGAGGGCCGGGCACTGGACGACATCACCGTCTACTGGCCCGACTCCGCTCCCAGGGAAACCCTGGTCGAGGGGTTGGAGAGCGTGCCGGAGGTGACGGTCGAAGGTGTCTGGAGCACGCGCGAGGCACCGGGCACCTACCCGGAGCTGGAGATCCTCAAATACATCACCACGGCGGGCGATCGGGCGCTGGCCACCCTGATCGACTCCATGCCCGTGCTGTTCAGCGCCGACTGGGCCGCGGCGGCGACCGAGAAGATCCCTCGCGTGACCGTCCACTCCAGCTGGCGGGCTCCCGAGCAGGTCCCCTTCCCCGCCGAGACCCCCGCCCGCCCGACTTCCTTCACCCTCGACTCCGGCCTGCACGTGATCGCCGCCCCGCTGCCCCCGCTGGCCCTGACCTTCCTGCTGGCCCGCGCCGACGGCCCCGCCTTCCACCGCATCGAGGTGCACCGCCTCACCCGCATCCTGGAGATCTTCCTCACCCTGCCCGCAGTGGAACGCGCCGTCGTCCGTCAGTTGCGCCACCAGACCGACCAGACCGGCTGAGCCGCCCGCCCTACGGTCACCGGACGGGCGGCTGAACGCACGGTTACGCAACCGCGCGGAAAACCCGCTAGAGTTCTCTCGTCGCCACCGGGAGCGAAACCCGGGGGAAACACGCGGAAGTGGCTCAGTGGTAGAGCATCACCTTGCCAAGGTGAGGGTCGCGGGTTCGAATCCCGTCTTCCGCTCGAAGGGTCTTCGGGCTCTCACTCCGGTGGAGTGGCCGAGAGGCGAGGCAACGGCCTGCAAAGCCGTCTACACGGGTTCAAATCCCGTCTCCACCTCTGGTCTTTCCCCATGCGGACGATTAGCTCAGCGGGAGAGCGCTTCCCTGACACGGAAGAGGTCACAGGTTCAATCCCTGTATCGTCCACCACCATCCATGGCATCTATGCCGACCAGATCAAACGGCCGCCAAAGCCCCAAATCAGGGGCCTTGGCGGCCTTCTGGCTTCTCCGGGCGATGTCCGCTGTTCCGGGTTGTCGTCAGCACCGGTGCCGACGTTGCGGGGAGACCGTTGTTGACCCAGAGATCTTGGCGAGGGTCGCAGCCGACGGCCCCACCTCTCCTTCCGAGCACCCCGCCCGAAAATAGGTTTGACCAATCTGTTGACCTGGAAGCAACGCCACCTTAACCTCGATGCAATTGGTTCGACCAAAGAGTCACGAGAGGGGATGGGCATGGATCTGGCAGCCCTGGTTCGGAGCCTTGCCGAGCAGGCGAGCCCTGAGCCCGCCACCGGCCGCCTGCGCCTGCCCACGGAGCGCGAGCTGGTGACCTCCCTGGAAGTCAGCCGGGGCTCCCTGCGCGAGCAGTTGTCGATGCTGGAGATGCTGGGCTTCCTGGACCGCACGCAGGGCAGGGGTTCCTACCTGAGCACCCCGGACGCCGGTTTCATCCAGCTCTACTTCGACCTGGGCGTCCAGCTCGGCCACCTGAGCCAGGAACAGTTCGCGTCGGCACGGAAGATGCTGGAGGTGTCCGTCGCCGAGGCGGCGGCGAGACTGGCCACCGCGGACGACGTCGACGCCCTGCGTGAACTCGTTGACGAGATGGTCAAGGCCAGCGGCGACGGCGACGGCGAGCGCGCCCTCGAAGCGGATCTGAAGTTCCACCACCGGCTGTTCCTGATCGTCGACAACCCCGTCTTCAACCTTGTCCACGACGGCCTCAGCCACGTGCTCCGCAGCGAGGTCGTCGAGCGCCGCCGGCTGGCGGTGGAACGCGAGCCCCTGACCCCGGGCAAGACCCGGGTCATCGACACGGTCCACTACGGGATCGTCGAGGCCATCGGCGAACGGGACGGCGAGGGCGCGCGGATCGCGATGCGCAGGCACTTCGAGGTGTGGTCCTCCCTCACACACTCACCCTAGGTCTCCCACACACGACAACGACACGCCACCCCCGCGCGGGCAGCGGGCCATGCCATGCCCGGAAACAGGGCCGGATCACCCAGAACAGAAGGATGTCCATGAGCGACCCAACAGTCGTTTTCGTCGGTATCGGCGCCATCGGCCTGCCGATGGCGACCCAACTGGTGTCCGCCGGCTACGCGGTCACCGGGGTGGACCCGCTACCGGCCGCGCACGAGCGGGCCGAGGCCGCCGGCGTACGGGCGGTCTCCCGGTTCTCCGAAGCACCCAAGACCGAGTTCGTGGTCGTCATGGTCGCCACTCCGGCGCAGCTCGAAGCCCTTGTCACCGAGGCGCTGGCAGTGGATGTGACCGGTCAGCGCTGGATCGTGATGAGCACGGTGGGCCCGGAGGCGGTGCGCGAGCAGGGCTCCCGGCTACAGGTGGCCGGCGCGGTCGTGGTCGACGTGCCGGTCACCGGCGGGGTGGCCAGGGCCCGGACCGGTGAGCTCACCATGTTCGCCTCGGGCCCGGCCACCGACATCGAGGCCGCCCGTCCCGTCCTCGACAGGTTTGGAACGGTCCAAGCGGTCGGAGACGCGCTCGGTGACGGTCAGGCCATCAAGGTGGTCAACCAGCACCTCTGCTCGGTCCACATCGTGGCGGCGGCCGAAGCCCTCGCTCTCGCGTCCGCGCTCGGGCTGGACAAGGAGAAGGTCCTCTCCCTCGTGGAGCGGGGAGCCGCCGGCTCATGGATGCTCTCCGACCGCGGGCCGCGCATGCTGCGCGGCACCGACGTCGACGTCACCAGCACGATCAACATCTTCGTCAAGGACAGCGGCCTCGTATACGAGGCCGCGCGGGCGGCCGGGGCGCGGACCCCCCTCCTCGACGTCGCCAGGGCCCGCTACCAGCAGGCCGCCGACGCGGGTCTTGCGACACGTGACGACTCACGGGTCATCGAAACCTACGAACACCCCCAGTGATCAAGATCATTAAGATAGCGAGGAGCGGCACATGACCGCTGCATCCAACGTCGCCGGTGCTCACCGGGACAACCCGGCAAAGGTGTCCTTCGCCTCGATGGTCGGCACCGCGGTGGAGAGCTACGACTTCTTCATCTACGGCACCGCCTCGGCCGCCTACTTCGGCACGGTGTTCTTCCACTCCGAGGACAAGCTCGTCGGCGTGCTGGCGTCGTTCGCCACGCTCGCCGTCGGCTTCCTGTTCCGCCCGCTCGGCGGCTACCTCGCCGGACACTACGGCGACCGGGTCGGCCGCAAGACGATCCTGATGTGGTCGCTGGTGCTCATGGGCGTCGCGACCGTCCTGGTGGGCGTGCTGCCGACCTACGACCAGGCGGGCGCGCTCGCGCCGATCCTGCTGATCCTGCTGCGGATCCTCCAGGGCATCGGCTTCGGCGCCGAGTGGGGCGGAGCCGTCCTGATGGCCGTCGAACACGCCCCCGAACGCCGCCGCGGCTTCTTCGGCGCGGTCCCGCAGATCGGCATCCCGGCCGGGCTGCTGCTGGCCAACGGCGCGTTCCTGCTCAGCGAGGCCCTGCTGGAGGGCTCCTGGGTGTGGCGGGCGCCCTTCCTGCTCTCCGTGGTGATGGTCGCCGTCGGCATCTTCATCCGGATGGGCGTCTCCGAGTCGCCCGACTTCGCGGAGATGAAGAAGAACAACGAGATCCGCAAGGCTCCGGCACTGGACGTCATCAGGCGCGACTGGCGGGTGATCCTCAAGATCATGACTCTGCGGCTCGCGGAGACCGGCGGATACTACGTGACCACCAGCTTCATGCTCTCGTACGTGGTGCTCGCCGAGCTGACCGACAAGCAGAACGTGCTGATCGGCACCATCGTCGGATCCGCGCTCGGCCTGGCCAGTCACCTGCTGTACGGCGCGCTGTCCGACCGGATCGGCCGCAAGCCGGTGTTCCTGATCGGGTCGCTGTTCACGATCGCGTTCGGCATCCCGATGTTCCTCATGATCAACACCGGTGCGGTCGTCATGGTCGTCGTCGCGGTCGCCCTGAGCCTGCTGCTGAGCCACGACCCGATCTTCGCCGTGGAGTCCTCCTGGTTCTCCGAGCAGTTCCCCCGCGACGTCCGCTCCTCGGGAATCTCCCTCGGCTACAACGGCGCCTCGCTGGTCGCCGGCCTGCTGCCCTTCCTGGCCACCGCCCTGTACGGATCCATCGGGTGGATCGGCCCGGCGGTGCTGTTCATGCTGCTCGGCGTGGTCTCGACGATCGCCGCCGCCCTCACCCCGGAGACCGCTCCGGTCAAGGTCGGCACCCCGGCGTCGTCCAGGACCACGGCCGCGACCATCTGAAGAGAGAAAGAGAACAGACATGACCACACTCAGTGAACCGCAGGCCGGCCGCCTCGATCCGGCGGCGCGGGCGGAGAGGGTGCGCGGTGCGGCCTACCGGATGCGTCACCACACCCTGAACATGGGCGAGGCGCAGGGCCAGGGCTACGTCGGCCAGGCACTCGGGGTCGCCGACATGCTGGCGGTCACCTACGTCGACCAGCTCCGCTACCGGGCGGACGACGAGCACTGGGCCGAGCGCGACAGGTTCCTGCTCTCCACCGGCCACTACGCCATCGCCCTCTACGCGGCCCTGGCCGAGGCGGGCGTCGTGCCCCTCGACGAGCTGGAGACCTACGGCTCCGACGGGTCACGGCTCCCGATGTCCGGAATGGCGTCCTACACGCCCGGTATGGAGATCTCCGGAGGATCACTCGGCCACGGGCTGACCGTCGCCGTCGGCATGGCCCTCGGGCTGCGCCACCAGGGGTCGAACTCACGGATCTACAACTTCCTGTCCGACGGTGAGCTGGACGAGGGCTCGACCTGGGAGGCGGCGATGGGCGCCGCCCACCACAGGCTGGGCCTGCTGACCGCGATGGTCGACATGAACGCCCTGCAGGCCGACGGGAAGACCGAGACGGTCATGCGCATCGAGCCGGCCGAGGAGAAATGGGTCGCGGCGGGCTGGTTCACCCAGCGGGTGGACGGCAACGACGTGGAGGCGCTGCTCGCGGCCTTCGACGCCGTCGCCGAGCAGGCCCGCCCGGAGGGCAGGCCCTCGGTGATCCTGTGCGACACCAGGATCGGCCGGGGCGTCCCGCTGCTGGAGACCCGCGAGAAGGCCCACTTCATGCGGATCGACGAGGACGAGTGGGAGCTGTGCCGTCAGCAGCTGACGGCCGGGTACGAGGGAGTGGAAGCACTGTGAGCACCGCGACGGGCGCCAAGCGCCTGACGACCTCGGCGATGATCGCCTCATTCGCCGACCCCGGGCAGAGGACCGCGAACTCACCCTTCGGCCACGCCCTGGCCGCCCTGGCCGAGCAGGACCCGCGCGTCGTGGGACTCACCGCAGACCTGGGCAAGTACACCGACATGCACGTCTTCGCCAAGGCCCACCCCGAGCGGTTCTTCCAGATGGGCATGGCCGAGCAGTTGCTGCTCGGGGCGGCGGCGGGCATGGCCGAGGTCGGCCTCATCCCGTTCGCCTCGACGTACTCGGTGTTCGCGGCACGCCGCGCGTACGACTTCCTGTGCCTGGACATCGCCGAGCCGAACCTGAACGTGAACGTGATCGGTGGCCTGCCCGGCCTGACCACGGGGTACGGCCCGAGCCACCAGGCCACTGAGGACATCGCCATCTTCCGCGGCATGCCGAACCTGACGATCGTCGATCCGTGCGACTCCGTCGACATCGAGCAGGCGGTGCCCCAGCTGGCCGCGTCCGACGGCCCGACCTACCTGCGCCTGCTGCGCGGCAGGGTGCCGACGGTCCTCGACGAGTACGACTACACCTTCCGGCTCGGCAAGGCGGCCGTGCTCCGCGGCGGCAACGACGTCGTGTTCGTGTCAAGCGGCCTGATGACGATGCGCGCCCTGCAGGCGGCCGAGGAGCTGGCCAGGCACAATGTCGACGTCGCGGTGGTGCACACTCCGACGATCAAGCCTTTCGACGCCGAGACCGTCCTCGCCGAGGTCGACAGCGACCGGCTGGTGGTCACGCTGGAGAACCACACGGTGGTCGGCGGGCTCTTCGAGACGGTCGCCTCGGCGGTCGTGCGGGCCGGCATCGGCAGGCGGGTCGTCCCGATCGCCCTCCCCGACGCCTTCCTGGACGCCGGCGCCCTGCCCACCCTGCACGAGAAGTACGGCCTGGCCACCGGCACCGTCGTCGCCAAGGTGCTCGAAGAGCTGGCGTCAACGACCCCCTCCTGAAGGAGGGGGCTTGAGGCGCAGCGATGCGCTTCGAAGCCCCGCGTTGACCAGCCCTAGCCGTCATGAACTGGAGGTGTGATCCAGATGGCTACGTTTCATGTAAGTGAGCAGACCCACCGGCAGGTGCTTCCTCAGCCTGCCGCTCTGGAATCCGTGGGAGCAGACACGCCCGAGGGTGGGCACGAAACGGCTCACG
>NZ_JBEOZN010000067.1:0-51559 GCF_040298085.1 Streptosporangium sp. NPDC001681
TCCGGAAGACACCGCCCCGACGCCCTGCACAGTCTTCCGCGACCTGCGACGCAGCGGTTTACCGCCAATGACTGTCCCGCTGTTCCTCAACCCCGTATATCGTCGGTGGCCTTCAGCCCGGACGGCGAAACCCTCGCCACCGGCAGCGCCGACAAGAGCGTGAAGTTGTGGGACGTGGCCGCCCGCAACACCGTCGCCACCCTCACCGGCCACACCGGCGAGGTCTTCTCAGTGGCGTTCAGCCCGGACGGCACAACCCTCGCCACCGGCAGCGCCGACAAGAGCGTGAAGTTGTGGCCGATCCGCTGACCCAGTAGATCATCACCGCTTCAGCCCTACCGCCAAAATCCGGTCCGATCCTCCCCGAAGGCCCGTCCGGCGCGGCCGCGCTCCGGAGCCGTTCGCCGCCGGCGAGCTGCTCGGCCCGGGCGGGCAGAAGGTGATGCAGAGGCATACAAGTCAATCTCAAGCGTGATCTTCTACACCTACGGGGGTGAATACGATCTCTCCGCGGCAGCGCCGTTCACTATCTCGCCGTACCCTGCTCCGGGGCGGGCTCGGCGCCCTGGCCGCCATCGGCGTGCCGACCATGGTCGCCTGCACCCCCGACCCCGCACCAAACGCCACCAAACCCACACCGAACGCCGCCAACCTCGCCCTGAGCGCCACCCTCACCGGCCACACCGATATCGTCCGCTCGGTGGCCTTCAGCCCGGACGGCAAACTCCTCGCCACCGGCAGCCTCGACCAGAGCGTGAAGTTGTGGGACGTGGCCGGCCGCAACACCATCGCCACCCTCACCGGCCACACCGACTGGGCCTTCTCGGTGGCGTTCAGCCCGGACGGCAAACTCCTCGCCACCGGCAGCGGCGACCAGAGCGTGAAGTTGTGGGACGTGGCCAGCCGCGAAACCGTCGCCACCCTCACCGGCCACACCGACCTTGTCACCTCGGTGGCGTTCAGCCCGGACGGCAAACTCCTCGCCACCGGCAGCGCCGACCAGAGCGTGAAGTTGTGGGACGTGGCCGGCCGCAACACCATCGCCACCCTCACCGGCCACACCGACGATGTCTACTCGGTGGCGTTCAGCCCGGACGGCAAACTCCTCGCCACCGGCAGCTTCGACGACACGGTGCGGTTGTGGGACGTGGCCGGCCGCAACACCATCGCCACCCTCACCGGCCACACCGACGATGTCTACTCGGTGGCGTTCAGCCCGGACGGCAAACTCCTCGCCACCGGCGGCCTCGACCAGAGCGTGAAGTTGTGGGACGTGGCCGGCCGCAACACCATCGCCACCCTCACCGGCCACACCGGCAATGTCTCCTCGGTGGCGTTCAGCCCGGACGGCAAAACCCTCGCCACCGGCAGCCTCGACAACAGCGTGAAGTTGTGGGACGTGGCCGGCCGCAACACCATCGCCACCCTCACCGACCACACCGAATATGTCACCTCGGTGGCCTTCAGCTCGGACGGCACAACCCTCGCCACCGGCAGCACCGACAAGAGCGTGAAGTTGTGGCAGGCCCGCTGACCCAGTAGTAGCTCATCACCGCTGCAGCCCTACCGCCAAAATCCGGTCCGATCCTCCCCGGAGGCCGATGAAAGGGGAACGAATGAGGATTCCGGGAGGCGCCGCCGTGTGCCTGCTGGCGGCGGCCGTGGGCGAACTGCTGGTCGCGGGGGGCACTCTCATCCTGCTGCCTCCCCTTCAGGGGGAACTGACGGCCCAGCACGAGCGCGACAATGGTGTGGACTACTCCTTCTTGGAGAGCGCGGTGTCCTCCCTTCAGGGCTGCATGTGGGCCTACGCCGCAGCCGGTGTGATCACGCTGGCCCTGGCGGTCCTGGCGTGGCGGCGAGGCGGGACCGTAGGGGCGCGGACCGCCACCGCGTTGAGCCTCATACCGTACGCCGCGTTCTATCTTGTCTTCGGCCTGCTGGGGTGGTTGCCGTTGGACGAGTGGCATGCCCAGCTGCCACAGCGGACCTCGGCCGATGGGCATGGGATCTGGTACTCGGACATGATCCGCGGGCTGGCGGGCGTGGCCGGGCTCCTCTACCTCGCGGGGGCGATTCTGCTGTTCTTCACCGAGCCAAACGTTCGCCAGGCGCATCGGGTCGAGGTCTCCTCCGAGACGTGACCGCCCATGGCGCGGGGCGGTCACCGATCCGGCTGCGCACGATCACTCCACGGCGTGAACGTGGCGGCATGGACCCTGAGCTGAACGCCGCCATCCGCGCTACTGTCCGCCTCGATTTGGAGAAGTGAGGGCGCGGCTCCGGAAGACACCGCCCCGACGCCCTGCACAGTCTTCCGCGACCTGCGACGCAGCGGTTTACCGCCAATGACTGTCCCGCTGTTCCTCAACCCCGCAGATGACGAAGACACGAAGGCTTTGAACTTCAACACACCTACTTGACAGGGAAGCAGGAAACCGCGCAGACCCGCGCGGACGTACAACTCGTTGACCTGACCTGTCTCTACGAGGGCGTCTGAGCTTCCTCCCGTAGGCCGAGGGTCAGCGTGAGGCTGCCCGGGATCGCGGCGAAGGCGTCGCGGGTGTGGGCGGCCAGTTCGGCGCGGGTGGGGGCACCGGGCCGGGATATCCATGTCTCCAGGGCGCAGTGGAACGCGGCGACGAGCATGTCGAGGGCGAGCCTGGGGCGCAGGTCGTACGGGTCGGCCAGGTTGAACCTGCGGTGCAGGATCGCGAGTGCGGCGCGGCTGGTGCGGTCGCAGAAGTGCAGGCCGTGCGCGTCCATCGAGGGGGCTTTCTCCGCGAGTCGGCGACTGAGCCGAACACGGTTCTCCCAGCCCTCGGCGGTCATCCGGTCGAGGGCGGCGAGCAGGGCGTCCTGAAGCATCTCCAGGACGGGGCGGCCACCGGGTTCACGGGATTCGAGGTCGTCGAGGAAGGCGGTCCACAGGTCGTGGACGGGCGCCATCGCCACGTCTTCCTTACTGCTGAAGGTACGGAAGAAGGTGCGCTTGGAGATCTCGACCGCCGCGCAGAGCTCGTCGAGTGTCGTGCCGTCGAAACCCCGCTCGGTGAACAGCTCCAGAGCGGTGTCGATCAGCGCCTGGCGGGTGCGGAGCTTCTTGCGCTCGCGCAGCGGCAGCCGGTCGGCCGGGGCGGTCGGTGAGGGCGAGGTGGTCATCGCGGCCAGTCTAGCGAGATACGAATGCCCCTTATAGGCTTATGCCACTCAGTGGCATTATGGTGATCGTCAACGTCCTCGCGAAAGGTTCACGACCCATGCGCGCTCTGCTTGTCGACCGTTCCCTGCCCGGCGGGTTGCGATCCGGCGAGGCCCCCGACCCCGCCCCCTCCCCCGGCCAGGCACTGATCAGGGTGACCGCGACCTCCCTCAACTACGGCGAGGTCAAGTTCGGCCTGGACAACGCGCCCGAGGGCAGCGTGCCGGGCTGGGACGCGGCCGGGGTGGTGGAGCGAGCCGCCGCCGACGGCTCCGGCCCGGCCGCGGGCACCCCGGTGGTGACGCTCGCCGCCGACGGCGCGTGGGCCGAGTTGCGCGCCGTCGACACGGAGCTGATCGGCACGGTGCCGCAAGGTGCCGACCTCGGCGCGGTCGGCACCGTCCCGGTGGCGGGCGCCAGCGCACTGCGCGCCCTGCGCCGGCTTGGCCCGATCGCCGGAAAGCGGGTGCTGATCACCGGCGCCACCGGCGGGGTCGGACGGTACGCCGTGCAGCTCGCCCGGCTCGGCGGCGCGCACGTGGTGGCGTCCACCGGCGACCCGGGAGCGCACGAGAACAGCCTGCGGGCACTGGGCGCGCACGAGGTGGTGGCCGGCCCGTCCGAGGTCGATGCCCCGGTGAACGGCATCGTCGAACTGGTCGGCGGACGCCAGCTCGTGGACGGCTTCGACAAGCTTGCCGAGGGCGGCACGCTCGTGTCCGTCGGGCACGCGACCAGCGAGGGCGAGCACTTCCCGTTCGGGGCGCTCTTCGGCGACCAGGGCCGCCACGACCGCTCGATCGTCACCTTCTTCCTGCTCGCCTGCTCGGGCCTGGCACCGGACCTGACCTGGCTGGCCGGGCAGGTCGCGGCCGGCCGCCTGGACCCGCAGATCTCCTGGCGGGGCGGCTGGGACAAGGCCGCCGAGGCGGTCGAGGCTCTCCGCGACCGCAGGCTGCACGGCAAGGCGGTTCTCGACATCGGCTGAGCCGGTCACGTTTCCCTGATTCGCGAACGGCGGGCAGGCGACCAGACGCTCCTTCCTTGATGATCCGGGTGTTTCCGCACACCGGGGCGCACGGAAACACCCGGATCAAGGAAGAGCCGACAGCGCCCTCCCGGCCCCACTCCGAGATCCGCCGTCTCGTCGAACCCGTTCCGCCGACGCACTCACTGTGGAAATGAAAACGATTCTTTACATGACCTTGATTATGACTGTATGTTGTTGCCCGATCACCCTACGCACTCAAACGAATGTAGGTGAGCAACCATGCCGGACAACGGCACCGAACATCCCCCGGACCCCCGGGTGGCGTTCGCGGACGCCACGGCGGCCAGCACGGGAGAGACGAGCGAGCGGCCGGGAGCGGCCGACCGCGTCGCGGTCGTCGCGAAGAGCGACGACCACCTTCCCCCGGTGGCCGGCGAGGCGCTTGACGACAGGCCCCTCGCCCTGCGGTTCACGGAAGCGGAGGAGTAGACATGCAGCTGCGTTTCCGTAACCGCTACGGCTCCAAGGTGTGGGTCGCGATCATGTTCTACAGCCCCGACGGCTGCCGCGACTACGGTCAGTGGGGCACCCGGGGCTGGTGGGCCATCGACCCGGGCGGCGAGGCGTTCGTCCTCAACACCAACAACCGCTACGCCGCCTACTACGCCGAGGCCGCCAACGGGGCCGTCTGGACCGGCGCCTACGGCCCGATGTACGTCTACCAGAACGCCTTCGACTCCTGCATCAACATCGGCAGCACCGCGGCCAGGCGCGTGGGCACCCGTCTGATCGACATGAACGGCTACTCCACGTACTACGTCAACCTCGTCGCCTGATCCACCCCTCACCTGACGCCCCGACCGGCACTGACCGGCCCGGCCCTGTGGTGAGGACCCATCTGAGCGCCTCCTGCGTGACGGACACCGATCTCCCTTCTCCGGGTCCGTCCCCTTCTACCGGGAGGCGCTCGCCCCCAGAGCGCACCTTCTCTCCTGAGAGATCACCTCACCTGCGAGTCCCGTTCCGGGCCAGCGTGACCGCTTCGGCAAAGCGGTGATATCGGGACAGCTCCTCCTCCATGGGGTCGAGCACCAGCTCACGGGCGACCCGGTCGACACTCGCCCGCAGCGCCCTCGCCGCCCTGCGGGCGCGGCGCCGGCCGCCGAGCCAGGAGGCCACCCGGGAGAGCAGCGCGATCAGCAGGCCGAGCAGGACACCCCCGATCAGCAGCGTGGTCGGCCAGGGCAGCTCTCCCGCGGTCGGCAGGTAGAGCTGCGGAAGTCGTAGGTAGTCGATGGCGACCAGGGCGAGCAGCCAGGCCCCTCCGGCGAGCACCGTCGCCAGTGCCAGCCACTGCGCCAGCCCGGCCAGCCGCCACCACAGGGGCCGCCGGGCGGCACCGAGAGAGGTGGTGGCGACCGCTCGGTCCAGGCCGTCCTCCAGTTCGTCCCCGTGTGACCTCGCCGCCTGCCGCACGGCCGCCGTCCACGGCGCGGGCAGCCCGGCCGAGGCGCTTCTCGCGGCCTCCCTGATCGCGTTGTCCATCCGGGAGCGCTGGACGACCGTCGCCACCGGGATCGAGGTCCTCCCGACGATTTCCCCCTGCTCCCCCGACTCCCCGGAGACGCGGCTGGTGGCGTCCAGGCGGAGGCGGCGGAGCGGATCGGGCCGCAGGCGGCGGATCCATCGGGTGGGCGGCCATCCCGTGGCGGCGACCGAGCGGTGCCGGTAGGACCTGGCCACGGCCTCGACGACGACCGGCACCCCGGCGGCCTCCGACAGCGCGTCCCTCAGCGGCTTCACCAGATTGTCCATCGAGGGGGTCTCCCCCGGAGTGGTGGCGCTGGACGCCTCTCCAAGCGCGTCGGCGGCCATGCCGGTGTCGGCGGCGAGACGTGCGGCCCAGGACCGCCGGTCGGCGACCCGGGAGGCGAGCAGGGAGCGCAGCTCGGGGATGCCCGCGCCGGTGCGGGCGGAGACCCCGATCACCGGCACCCCGGCCAGCCCGTCGGTGTCGAGGAGCCGCCGGAGGTCTTTCAGGCACCGCTCGGCGGCGGCCGGGGAGAGCCGGTCGATCTGGTTGAGGACGACGACCGTGACCTCCCGGTGCCGGGCCAGCGGCCTGAGGTAGCGGTCGTGAACCGCCGCGTCGGCGTACTTCTGCGGATCGAGCACCCAGACCAGCAGGTCGACCAGCTCGACGAGCCGGTCGACCTCCAGCCGGTGCGAAGGCACGATCGAGTCGTGGTCGGGCAGGTCGAGCAGGATCAGTCCCGCGGCCTCCCCGCCCATCCCGGACGGCTGACCGACGGGCACGGGAGCATCGGGGACGGCGGAACGGATCTCGCGACCGCCCTCGGAAACGCCGGAGCCGGGAACGTCGAGAAGCTCCTGCTCCCCGGAGCCGAACTCCTCCTGGGCGACGTCAGCGGAGCGGATCTCGCGACCTCTCTCGGGGGTGACACCGGCCGAGCCTGAGGTGTCGAGAAGCTCGTGGCGGCGGGGGACCCCCAGCCAGTCGAGCAGCGGTCCCGCCCCGCCGCCCTCCCAGAGGGCGGCCTGGGCGGTCGAGGTGGTCGGCCGGGTGACCCCGACCGTGGCGAGCGAGGTACCGGACAGCAGGTTGAACAGCGAGGACTTACCGCTGCCGGTGGCTCCGGCCAGCGCGACCGCCGTGTGGTCGACCGACAGGCTTGCCCGTACTCCGGCGCGGGAGACCACCGAACGCGCCGCGGCGACCGCCTCGGCGTCCAGCCGCCCGTCGGCCAGGTCGGCGGCCCGCGCCAGCGCCGCCAGCCGGTCGTCCAGCGAGACCGCCTTCTCCCGTCGCAGCAGCTTCACGCCTCGCCCGCCTCTCCCGCGCCGGGAGCCCGCCGGCCCCCGTCATCAGGTCCGCCCGGCGGACGCGGAGAGCCGGGCCCGCCTGTCGCGCGCGGAGAATCAGGTTCACCGTCCGCCCGTGGAGCACCGTCGGATCCGCCCGGCGAGCGCGAATGACCAGGTCCACCGGTCGCGTGCGGGAAATCCGGCCTTTCTGCCGGATGCTGGACGCCGTCGGACCGTCGCCGGGAATCGCGTACGGTCTCCGAGCCTTCTTCAGGCGCCGTCGTGGCGGAAGCGGCGGAACCCGCGCCCTCTGGGACCGCGCCCGGCGAAAGAGCTGCCCGGCGGTTCGCGACGGGCAGTTCGCGCAGGTGCTCGCGTACCGCGTCCGCGGTGGCGCGGAGGGCGGGGGCGGTGCTCTCGGGGGGCTGGACGGCGTCCAGGAGGGCGATGAACCGGTCGGCGTCCTCACCGAGCAGGATCGCCACCCGGGCGCGCAGATCGGAGCGGGCCTTGACGGTGAGGGTGCGGACGGCCTGGTCGCCGAAGACGGCCTCCAGGACCTTCTGGCTGAGCACGCTGGTGCCTCCAGCGATGCCGACCTCGATGCCGGTCAGGCCACCGGTCGAGGCGAACACCGCGAGCATCAGCAGCAGCCCGGCGCCGTTGAGTCCGAACGAGGTGATGCGGGCGGTGGTCCGCTTGTCCGCCCCCTCCTTTCTGACCAGGTCGAGCACGTACGACTGCCAGCCCCTGACCGCCTCCTGCGCCCTGGCGGGCAGGTCGGCGGAGGCCCTGCCGAGACGCCCCGCGGTGGCGACCCCCTCGCGCTCCAGCAGGGCGCGCCCCGCCGGGTGCGACGACCACGACTCCATCAGGCGCTCGGCGGCACCGTCGGCCGAGGCCCTGATCAGTGCCTCCACCCCGCTCTCCAGCGCGACCCGCAGCTCGCTCTCCGGCGCGGGCCGCCCGGTGACGAACGCCACGACCCGGTCCCTGAGCCGGCCGACCCGGCTCTCCAGGGAGCGCATCAGGTCACCGGTCCCGATGAAGTCCTGCCAGCGGGCCAGGACCTCCCCCCTCAGCAGCGACCCGTCTCGCATGCCCTCGTCGAAGGAGGCGAGGCCCACGGCGTAGGCGGCGTCCGCCATCGAGCGCAGTTCGGCGGCCCCGGCGTGCTGGCGCTCGACCGCTCCGGCGAGCGCGGGAACGCGGGTGGAGAGGCTCTCCAGCGCACCGGACAGGGTGTGGCGCACCACGTCGGCGCGGGAACGGGAGTCGGCGGCGATGACGGTGAGCCAGTCGGCGATCGGCTGGACCGCCTGGCGCGGCAGCCGGGCGTTCTCCTCGGGCAGCACCAGCTCGGGCACCTCGAAAAGCTGAGTTCCGCCCAGACCGTTGGCCTCCAGCAGCCGGGCCAGGTCCTTGCGCACCACACCCAGCGCCTCCGGCGGCACCCGGGAGAGGATGACGGCCAAGGCCGTGCTCCGCTCACTGGCCGAGCGCAGGAAGCTCCAGGGGACCTCGTCGGCGTACCGGGCGGCGGTGGTGGTGAACAGCCACAGGTCGGCGGCGGCGAGCAGCTGGGCGGCCAGCTCGCGGTTGGCGGTGACGACCGAGTCGATGTCGGGGGCGTCCAGCAGGGCCAGTCCCGGCGGGAGTGCCTCGGTGGTGACGACCCTGAGCGAGCCGGGCTCGCCCCTGCGGTTCCCGGTGACGCGGGGCAGACCGGGCAGGATGTTCTGGGCGGTGAACCAGTCGCGGTCGGCGGGACTGGTGACCAGGGTGGGGGCCATCGTCGTGGGCCGCAGCACGCCGGGCTCGGAGACGTCCGCACCGACCAGGGAGTTCACCAGCGTGGACTTGCCGGCCCCGGTGGAGCCGCCGACGACGGCGAGCAGCGGGGCGTCGATGGCGCTCAACCTGGGGATGAGGTAGTCGTCGAGCTGGCCGGTCAGCTCGCGCAGTGCCCGGCGGTCAGCCGTCACGTCGCCGATCGCGAGGGGGAACAGATCACGGTCGAGATGTCGCCGCAACTCTCGCAACGTCTCCAGCAGACCGTCGTTGTCGCCCATACGGTCGATCCTGCCCGACAGGATGCCCCTCTAGACGCGATCGGCACCACCGCTCGCCCGGGTCATGGCGGCGAACCCTGCCGACGGGACCCCCTCCAACGAAATTGGCCCCACCGCCTGACCGGGTTACGGGGGCGAACTCGGTAAAGCGGTGGGGCCCAGCCCTCGGATCCCAGCCGCGGACCGTGCCGGACTCGTCTCCCCCGCAGCTGGAGGCGAGCCCGAGTCCATCGGATGGCTCCGAGGCGATCGGGGGTCGTGCAGTGTCTATTTGAACACACAAAACTCAGAATCAGGTCAGGTAGCGCTGAATATCGGCTGAAAATTCAATCACTGTGCGGGGGGCGCAGCACGTACCCCACCCCGCGGAGGGTGTGGATGAGCCTCGGCTCGGCCGTGTCGACCTTCCGGCGCAGGTAGGAGACGTAGGACTCGACCACTCCGGCGTCGCCGCCGAAGTCGTAGTTCCAGACGTGGTCGAGGATCTGTGCCTTGGACAGCACCCTGCCGCTGTTGACCATGAAGTAGTGCAGGAGCTTGAACTCGGTGGGCGACAGCCGCACCGGAACGCCGGACCGCCAGACCTGGTGCGCCTCCTCGTCCAGCTCCAGGTCACCGACCTGCAGGCGGGCCGGCAGGTCGAGGTCTCCCCTGGTACGCCGGAGCACGGCCCGGATGCGGGCGAGCACCTCCTCCAGGCTGAACGGCTTGGTCACGTAGTCGTCGGCCACGCGCAGCCCGGCGACCTTGTCGTCGGTACCGTCCCGCGCGGTGAGGAAGAGCACCGGCATCTGCCCGCTCATCTCCCGCAGCCGCCCGGCCACGGCGAAGCCATCCATGTCGGGCAGCATCACGTCCAGCACGACGAGGTCGGGGCGGATGCGCTCGGCGAACTGCACAGCCTCCCGACCGTCCACCGCGGTCACCACCTCGAACCCGGACAGTCGCAGGCTGGCCGAGAGCAGCTCCCTGATATTCGGTTCGTCGTCCACGACCAGCAATCGGGCTTCCACTCTGTCCAGCACCCCCTGAGGCTCGCTCACCTCTCTGGAACGAAGCTCAGCCGAAGCTGAATGTTTCCTGGGAACCGGCTCACCGTCGGCCGCCCCCCTCGTTGATCGCGGTCGCGCTGACCGAGCCGTCCTCGGCCCTGGCTCCCTGTACGACCACCGTGCCACCGGGCTTGAGGTCCGCGACCTTGCCCTCCTTGGTGAGGCGCACGGACGTCTCGTCCGTGGTGTTCACCGTCACGACGGATCCGTCGGCCGTCTGGAGGTAGACCTTCTCGCCCTCCACCCGCTGCACGGTGCCGACGGTCATGCCGCCCCGGCCGCCACCGCCCTGCCCCGGCCCCGCCCCCGGCCCTTGGCCCGGCCCCTGGCCACCCTGCTGCCCGTTTCCAAAGCCGCCGTATCCATTGAAACCGCCGGGACCCGCACCCTGCCGCATCGCGGCTCCCGGGGAACCGGTGGGACCGGACGCGCCACCCGTCGCCTTCTGCACCTGGATGCCCACGATCACCCCTGCCACGAGCATCACCCCGGCGCCCAGCACGAGGGTGAGCGTGGACAGCCGGCGCGGCGGCCGGGCCGCCAGCTCGCTGTCCAGGTCCCCCCGGAACGGGGAGCCCTCCAGGGATCTCCCCGCCGGGACCGTCTCGTCGGCGTTGCCGCCCATGTCTCTCTCCTTGCCTAAGCCGTACGGGTCACTCGTGGCGCAGGGCCTCGATGGGCCGGAGCTTGGCCGCCCGGTTGGCCGGGTAGCCGCCGAAGAACAGCCCGATGCCCACCGAGACGCCGAGGGCCAGTGCGATCGAGGACGGCACGAGCACCGGTGAGATCCCGGCGATCGTGAAGCGGGTGCCGGCGAACGCGATCGCGACGCCCAGCAGGCCGCCCACCAGGCTCAGCACCGTCGCCTCCAGCAGGAACTGGCCGAGAATGGCGCTCCTGGGCGCGCCGATGGCCTTTCTGATGCCGATCTCCCTGGTCCGCTCGGTGACGGTGACCAGCATGATGTTGGTGATGCCGATGCCGCCGACCAGCAGGGAGATGGCGGCGACCGCACCGAGCAGGGCGGTGAAGATCCCGATGGTCGAGCTGACCGTCTCCTGCAGGGTGGCCTGGTTCAGGATCCGGTAGTCCGCGGTGCCCGTCGGGGTGATGCCGTGCCGCTGGTTGAGTACGGCGGTGACCTCGGCCTGCGCCGAGTCGGTGGCGTCCGCACCGGTCGCCTGCACGATGATGGAACCGAGCGCGCCGAACCCGGTCAGGCTCTGCTGCACGGCGGGCAACGGCACGATGGCCACGTCATCGGCGTCCTGCATGCCCGTGGAACCCGACTCCTTGAGCACCCCGATCACGGTGAACGGCACGCCTGAGACGCTGACCGGCTTGCCGACCGGATCGGCGGTGCCGAACAGCCCCTCGGCCACGGTCCGCCCGATCACCATGACCTTCCTGGCGGCGATCACGTCGTCGTTGACGAAGTAGGTACCGCTCTCCACGGGCTTGTTCGTCGCCTCGAAGTAGCTGGGGTAGGTTCCCACGAGCTGCGCGATCGTATGGCTGGCGCCCTCGTGGACCGCGGCGGCCGAGTTCGCGGTCACCACGGGCGACACGCTCCGTACCGAGGGCACCTGCTCGCGGTCGGTCAGCGCTCTGGCGTCCTCCAGGGTGAGCGGCCTGGCCTGGGTACGCGGGCCGGCGTTCTGTCCCGCGCTCACCCGGCCTCCCCCGGCGCCGCCGAAACCGCCACCGCCTCCACCGCCCCCGGCGAAGGACGCCGAGATGGTGAGGGTGTTGGCGCCGAGCCGCTGGATGGACTGCTGGATGCTCTGTGAGGCTCCCTCGCCGAAGGCGACCAGCAGGATCACGGCCGCCACCCCGATCAGGATGCCGAGCGTGGTCAGGAAGCTGCGCAGCTTGTTCGCGGCCAGCCCGCGGAGTGCGAACCGCAGGATCTCCAGTTGGCTCACGCGATGACCTCCGGCATGCGGGGCGGGAGCCCGTCGACGGGGGCCTGGCGGCGGTCCTCGATGATCCGGCCGTCCACCAGACGGATGACCCGCTTGGCGTGAGCGGCCACGTCATCCTCATGGGTGATGATCACGATCGTCCTGCCTGAGACGCTGAGCCCGTCGAGGATGCCCAGCACGTCCTCGGTGGAGGCGGTGTCGAGGTTGCCGGTCGGCTCGTCGGCGAGGAGGAGGGCGGGCGCGGTGACCAGCGCCCTGGCCACGGCCACCCGCTGCTGCTGGCCACCGGAGAGCTCGTTCGGCTCGTGGCGGACCCGGTCGGAGAGACCGACCTGCTCCAGGGCCGCCAGGGCGCGGGCCCGCCGGTCCGCGGCGCCGACCCCGCCGTACGCCATGGGCAGCTCGACGTTGGCGAGCGCGCTCATCCGGGGGATGAGGTTGAACGACTGGAAGACGAAGCCGATCTTCCGGTTGCGGAGCACGGCGAGCCGGCGCTCGTCCAGCGAGCCGACATCGGTGCCATCGATGTGGTAGTCGCCCGAAGTGGGCACGTCCAGGCAACCCAGGATGTTCATGAGCGTGGACTTGCCGGACCCGGAGGCGCCCATGATGGCGACGTAGTCGCCCCGTTCGACGCTGAGCGAGACACCGCGCAACGCCCGAACCTCGGCGTCTCCTCGGCCGTACACCTTGGTGATGTCCTTCAGGGAGAGGACGGGGACGGTCATCTGCCGGCCCCTCCCCCGCCGCCGAAGCCGCCACCGCCGCCGATACCGCGACCGCCGCCCCCGCCCCCGAGGCCGGGGAAGCCGCCCTGCTGGGTGGTCCCGGTGGCCGCCGGGCGGACCACCTGGTCGCCCTCGTTCAGCCCGGACTTGATCTCGGTGAGCGTGTCGCCCTTGACCCCGACCTCCACCTGGACGGGCACCTGCTGCCCGTCGCGCAGGCCCGTCACCGTGCTGCGGGAGCCCGTGGTGGAGATCACCGTGGAGGAGAGCGCGAGCACGTTCTCCACGCTCTCGACGACGACCCCGACCGTGGCGGTCTGGCCCAGCCTGACCTCGTCCGGCACCTCGGTGAAGGAGATCGTCACCGGGTACTGGACCACGTTGTTGCTGGTGGTGGCGGTCGGCTGGATCTGGGTGACCTTCCCGGCCGCGGTGACGCCGTTGAGCGCGTCGAACCCGATGGAGGCCGCCTGGCCGACCTTGAGCCGGGTGACGTCGGACTCCGTGAAGGTGCCGACGAGTTGGAGCCTGCCGGTGTCCGCGATGTCGATGAAACCGCCCGAGCCGCTCGCCGCACCGCCGGAGGAACCCGCACCGGCCGCGTTGCCCGAGTTGCCCGCGCCGCCGGTGTTTCCGGTGTTTCCGGTGGCCTTGGCGGAGGCGCCCGAGGAGCCCCCGACCGTGCCGTTGACCGCGGTGACCGTACCGGAGAACGGCGCCTTGATGACCGTGCCGTCCACAGCGCGCTTCGCGGCCCGGTAGGTGTTCCTGGCCGTGATGTACTGGGCGTAGGCCGCGGCGGTCGAGGTGTCGTCGTCCGCGGTGTCGAGGGCGGCGGCGGCCGCGTCCAGGCTCTCCTGCGCCGAGTCGTCGTCCAGCCTGGCGAGGATCTGGCCCTTGGTGACCTTGTCCCCCACCTTGACGTAGATCTTCTCGACGGTGCCGCTCGATGCGAAATCCAGCGCCCGCGCGCGGGCGCTGGCCACGGTCCCCGAGGCGGAGACGGAGGCGGTGACGGAGGCCCGGGTCACCTGCACGGTCCGCACCGCGGCGTCGGCGGATGAGGCCTCGCCGCCGAGGGAGGAGTAGGCGATCACCGCTCCGCCCAGCAACAGGACCCCGAGGGTCCCGTTCACGATCAGCGCTCCGCGCTTGGTCGACAGCTTCACAGCGCTCGACCCTGGCGTACCAGGCTTGGGCCTACCCCGACAAAGGCTGAAGATTTCCTGTAGACCGTGTCGTACCGCTCAGGATGCACAGCAAACCTTCAGGCACCTGTGAGCATGCTGTGAATCAGACGGTCCAGGATTGTCCGCCATGAGACCGACCCATCTGTCGAAGAACCTGCGCGTGGGAGGGCTTGCCCTCGCCGCCCTCGTCCTGGTGGGCGCGGGCGCGATCGTCGTACTCGACGGCGGCTCCGACCAGGCTCCCCGGGTGGAGTTGGCCTCCGCCAGGCGCGGGACGGTGACCGCCGCGGTGTCGGCTGCGGGCAACACCGTGGACGACGGCACCCGGGACCTGGCCTTCGGCGGATCGGGAACGGTCACGAAGGTCTATGTCAAGGCCGGGGACAAGGTCAGCAAGGGGGATGTGCTCGCCAGGATCGGCTCCGCACCCGCACGCGAGCGTTACACCGCCGCGAAGGCGCAGCTCGCGGCGGCCGAGGAGGCGCTGGAGGAGACCGGAAGCACGACCGGAAACACAGCGGGGGACGCGACAGGCGGAGCTCCCCAGCAGCAGCAGTCGACACCGGGCCAGACCGGGACCGGCCGGTCCGATCCCGCCGGGCAGACCGGATGCGAGCCCACCGCGACGCGGCCTCCGGGGGCGGGCGCCACCCCCGCACCGACCGGGACGAGCGCCCCGGCCCCGGCGCCCGAGCCGACCGGAGCGGAGCGGGAGGTACGGGTCGTCCCGGCCGCTGGTATCGCACCCGCCGGATACCGCCTCATGACGGCACCGGTCACCCCGACGCCCGTACCTGACCCGGCGCGCTCCTCCACTACGGCCGCCGCGCTCACCCGGACCTCGCCCGCGACGCCCACTCCCACCCCGTCAGCGGCGGGACGGCCGGGGGACGACTCTCCCCAGCCCGCCCCGACGGTCACCGTCACCGTGACGGCCGCTCCGACGGTGACGGTGACGGCCACCGCGACGGTCACCGTGACCGCGAGGCCGGACGGTGGCGGGCCGCCCGCGACCACGGAGCCGGTGCCCACGGCCCAGCCCTCCGGTCCGACGACCGGCCCGGGTGGGCCCGCAGGACCGACGGCCCACCCCGGCCCGACAGCCGCCCCCACCGGCGCGGCCAGGCCGACGGCGACCGCCAGGCCCACCACCGTCAGGACGCCGACCCCCGGACCCACCGGATGCTCCACCCCGAAGCCGGGCGCGAACACCGGCGCGGGTGCGAACGCAGGCGCGGGTGCGAACGCAGGCGCGGGTGCGGGCCGGAACTCCGGGCAGGCCGCCAAGCAGGGCACCGCCCCGAACACCGCCCCGAACACCGCCCCGAACACCGTCCCGAACACCGGACAGAGCGGCGGGGCCGGGCGGGGGACGCTCAGCGTGGAGCAGGCCGAGGCCCGCGTGAAGCAGGCCCAGGCGGAGCTGACCGACGCCAAGGAGGAACTGGCGGGCGTGCGGATCGTCGCTCCCGCCGACGGCACCGTCATGTCCGTGGCCGGCGCGGTCGGCGACAGCGCGGGCACCGGGACGTTCCTCACCCTGGGGGACCTGGACGAGCTTCAGGTGGAGGCGCTGTTCACCGAGTCGGACATCGGCAGCCTGGAGCTGGGCCAGCAGGCGGCGATCACCCTGGCCACCCGGCAGGGGAAGCGGTACACGGGCACCGTGACCGGCATCGCCCCCACCGCGACCACCACGGACCGCCTGGTGAGGTACGGCGTCACGATCGCGTTCGACGAGCCCCCGGCGGACCTCATGGTGGGCCAGACCGCCTCGGTCACCGTGACCGTCGCCAAGTCGGCGGAGGCTCTCTACGTCCCGGCCCAGGCGGTGAGGACCAGTGCGGGGGTCTCCCGGGTCACCGTGCAGGGCGGCGTCGAGCGGGTCGTGGAGACGGGTGTCCGGGGCGACCAGTACGTCGAGATCACCTCAGGGCTGGCCGAGAACGACCGGGTGGTACTGCCCGGCGGCGCGGCCGGCGGGGAGTTCCCCGACAGCAGCTGGCCGGAGGCCGGCACCGGCGCCCGCTGAGCCCGGACGACCATCGCCGGCACGAGAGCCGGGGTGGGGCCGCCACACCCCGGCCCCACCCCGAACGGACAGGCGACACCAGGCAGGACCGGCGTCGTACCGGACGGGAGGTCAGTCGGACTCGGGGGCGAGGGGAAGAAGCACCCGGAACGTCGCGCCCTTGCCGAGTTCCGAGTCCACGGCGACGCTGCCGCCGTGGGCCTCGACCATCGCGGCCACGATGGCCAGGCCGAGCCCGCTCCCGCCGTCCTCGGGGGCGCGGCGCCCCCGGGCGGAGTCGACCCGGTAGAACCGCTCGAAGACGCGTTCGCGCTGCTCGGAGGTGAGGCCGGGCCCCTCGTCCGCGACCTCGATGACGGCCATCCCGTCATCGGCGGAGAGCGCCACCCGCACGGGGGTCCGCTCGGGAGTGTGGGTGAGCGCGTTGGTCATGAGGTTGCCCACGACCTGGCGGAGCCGTACCTCGTCGCCGGAGACGATGAGCGCGGAACCGTCCACCGAGAGCGTGACCTCGCGCTCAGGGGCGAGGATGCGGGCGTCGTGGACGGCGTCGGCGGCGATGGCGAGCAGGTCGACCGGGCGCATGACCAGCGGCCGTTGCTGGTCCATCCGGGCGAGCATCAGCAGGTCGTCGACGAGCAGGCCCATCCTGACCGCCTCGGACTCGACCCGGCGCATCAGCGGCGCGGCGTCGATTCCCGGCCCCTGCCGGTAGAACTCGGCGAACCCCCGGATCGAGGTCAGCGGCGTGCGGAGCTCGTGCGAGGCGTCCGCCACGAACCTCCGCATGCGCTCCTCCGACCTGCGAGCCGAGGACTCCGACTCCGAACGGGCCCGAAAGGCGGTCTCGATCTGGGCGAGCATGCCGTTGAGCGACCGGCCGAGGCGGCCCACCTCGGTGCGCGGGTCGGCATCGGGGACCCGGCGGCTCAGGTCTCCGGCGGCGATGGCCTCGGCGGTGCGCTCGATCTCCTCCAGCGGGCGCAGGCTCCTGCGGATGATCAAAATCCCGGCCCCGGCGAGCATCAGCATCAGACCGCCACCGCCGAGAAGTTCCACCAGCGCCAGCTGGCCGACGATCTGCCGGACCTCGGCCATGTCAACGGCGGCGACGAGATTTCCACCGCCGTTCAACGGGACCGCGCGAGCTCGCCAGTCGCCGCTGTCGAACGGCCGGTTGTCCTGGCCCTGAGGCACCGACGGCCCCGGCTTGCCCTCCACGTCGGCGCCGCTGTAGACGTCGAAGGTCCTGCCGCTGGAGCCGCGGAGCTCCAACCTCGCGTCGGGCGACAGCGGCTTGCCGATCGGTATGACTCCCCGGTTCATCCGGCGCAGCGCGGTGTCGACCATCATGTCGATCTGGGTGTCGACGCGGTCGATCAGGTAACCACGCATGATCGAGACACTGCCGATCCCGATGAGGGTGAGCGCGATCGTCAGCAGGGCCAGGATGACGGCGATCAGCTTCACCCGCAGCGGGGTCGCGTTGAGCATCACGGCGTCGGCGGCAGGCGCAACACGTATCCGACGCCGCGCAGCGTGTGGATCAGCCGCGGGTCCGTGTTGTCGATCTTGCGACGGAGCACAGAGACGTAGGACTCCACGATCCCGACATCGCCCCGGAAGTCGTAGTCCCACACGTGGTCGAGAATCTGGGCCTTGGACAGCACCCGCCCCGCGTTCGCCATGAAGTAGCGGAGCAGTTTGAACTCCGTGGGTGACAGTGCCACCGCCTTGCCCTTGCGCCACACCTCGTGGCTCTCCTCGTCGAGCTCGACGTCCGCGAAGTTGAGCCGGGGCTGGCGGGGGGCGAGGTCGCCGGAGCCGGTACGGCGCAGCACCGCCCTGATCCGGGCCACGACCTCCTCCAGGCTGAACGGCTTGGTCACGTAGTCGTCCCCGCCCAGGGTCAGCCCCCGGATCTTGTCCTCGGTGGCGTCGCGCGCGGTGAGGAAGACCACGGGGGTGTCGCTGCCACCACCGCGCAGACGCCGTACGACGTCGAAGCCGTCCATGTCCGGGAGCATCACGTCAAGCACGATGAGATCGGGCCGGTGCCGCTGGACGGCGGCGACGGCGTCCGTGCCGTTGCCCGCCGTGTTGACGCCGAACCCGGCGAACCTCAGGCTCGCGGCCAGAAGCTCAAGGATGTTCGGCTCGTCCTCGACGATCAGCAGACGTGCCTCGGGTGAGTCGGTCACTGGTCTATTTTCACCGGCCCACATGAGAAAGCAGTTAACTGGTCAACACAGAGGCTAACCCCACAATATGTCTGGCAATGGCCAGACTGGAGGTTGCCGCCGGTGAGGGGGCGTTGCGCACGAGGGCGACGCGGCCGTGCACGTCGATCGCGAAGTCGTCCAGCATGCCGCCGGAGGCGTCCACGGCCTGTGCGCGAACGCCGCCGGTGGTCCTGACCAGGTCGGCGGCGGTCAGGGCCGGGACGTAGCGGCGCGCGGCCTTCAGGAACGACCTCCTGCCCATCGAACCGGTCACCTCCCTGATCCCGGTCCGCCAGTGCCGGGCGGCCAGCCGCCGGGTGCCACGCCAGGCCAGAATCCGGCCCAGCTCCGCCAGGTCGACGTCCCGCCAGGAGTAGCCCTCCAGCGCCAACGCCATGACCGCGTTGGGGCCGACCAGCACCTCACCGTCGATCCTGCGGGTCAGGTGCACGCCGAGGAACGGGTAGCGGGGGTCGGGAACCGGGTAGACGAGCCCTCGGACCAGGTCCTTCGCCGCGCCGGCCAGCGCGTAGTACTCACCGCGGAAAGGGACGATCCGCACGTCCCCGGCGGCCTTGACCATCCGTGCGACGGTGTCGGTACCGAGCCCGGCACAGACGATCAGCCGGTCGAAGCTCAGCGTCCGCTCCCCCGCCAGGACCTTCACCCCACTCGCGGTCTCCCGTACCGCGCGCACCGGATGTGAGAGCAGCACCGATCCGCCGTTCTCCTCCACATCCGCGGCCAGACGCCTGGCGACGGCGGGGAAGTCGGCGATCGCGGTGCGCGGGGAGTGCACGGCACCCGTGCCGACGGTGTGCGGCTCGACCTCCCGCAGGGCCAGCGCGTCCAGCTCGGCGATGCCGGGAACCCCGTTCGCGCGGGCCCGCTCGGCGATCCGCCGCAGCTCGGGCCGCTCGGCCGAGGTCGAGGCGACGACGAGCTTGCCGACCTCGTCGTAGGGGATACGGTGCTCGGCGCAGTACTGCCGCAGCAGTGCCACGCCCTCACGGCAGAGCGTGGCCTTGAGCGAGCCGGGCCGGTAGTAGATCCCGGCGTGGACGACGCCGCTGTTGTGCCCGGTCTGGTGGGCTCCGACGCGGTCCTCCTTGTCCAGCACCGTCACTCTGGCCCCGCGGGTCAGCGCCACCTCCCTGGCCACGGCCAGACCGACGATCCCCGCACCGACGACCCCGACGTTCATCGCCACCCCCCACCCACACCTCGACCCCGATACCCATCGCCGACACCCACCCACAAACCGGCCACGGCCAACCCGACGTTCATCGCCGTCCCCCGCCCACACCTCGACCCCGGCACCCATCGCCGACGCCCACCCACGAACCGGCCACGGCCAACCCGACGTCCATCGTCGACTCCTGACTGTGAGGTGGTCACCGCCGCCACCCCTGTCGCGCTGGAGGGATCGCGTTACCGCGTGACACTACCCGCCAGCCTGCCGACCTTGTCCAGACCGAGATGCCCTTCCTGCGCCAGCCAGCGCAGCGAGTCGGTGACGGTCTCCTGGACCGGCCGCAGCCCCACGCCGAGCGCCTCAAGGGTCGGGGTGTCGTACGCGCGGACCATCGTGACCATCATCTCGACGGCGTCCCTGGTCAGCGGGTAGTCGATCTCCTTGATCAGTTTCATCGCGTCGACCACGGCCGCCGCGCCGCGCAGCACCGAGCGGTGGACCCGGAACCTCCGGCAGCGGTTCCCGGTCACCTCGTCGCAGACGTCGGCGAGCTGCGCCCAGGTGAGGTAGTGCCCGCCCAGCATGAACCGGCGAGGTCCCCGCCCCGGTTCGAGGCAGCGGGCGAGTATGAGAGCCAGATCCCGTACGTCGACGACGCCGACGCCGCCGGCGGTGATCGGCCATCCCTGTTCCAGCCCCGCGCGCAGCCCGTCCATCAGCGCGTCCAGCGCGGGCTGGCACGGTCCGGCGACCGCCGCCGGGTAGACGATCGTGACCGGCATCCCCTGTTCCTGGAGCCGCCTGGCGTAGTGCTCGGCGGAGATCTTGCTTCTGCCGTACTCGTTCCTCGGCGTGGAAAGCGGACTCTCGGTCGTGATCACCGGGCCGGTCGGGGGCACGAAGACGCCGATGCTCGAGATGTGCACGACCGGGTCGAGACCGAGTTCGACGGCCTGCCCGAGGACGTTCTTCGCTCCGGTCACATTCGTACCGGCCAGGTCGCCGACACGGCCGATGACCCCGATTTCCGCGGCGGCGTGAATGACCGCGTCACACTGTTCGAGCCCGTCCCGCACGGCCGCCGTGTCGCGGATATCGGCCCTGTGCAGGGGAACCGGATCCGTCACCCCGACACCGGCCAGCACTTCGCGCGTTCTCTCTGGATTGCGTATGAGAAGAAGCGGCTCGTGCCCGTCGGCGAGAAGCGCGGCGACCGCATGCGAGCCGACGAAACCTGATGCCCCGGTTACCAGAACGCGCATCTTCGAAAGTTAGCGGCAATCCTCACTGGAAGAGAAGGGATAACCCCTCTGGTTCTTAACCATCATTGCCTATTGCCGGAAATCCATCCGGGACGGTTGAGGAATACCCGAATATGTCAGGGCAATAAATCTGGATGCGGTCATTCATCTTCGGCATGGGGTCACGTTCCGGACCGGTCGGCGGCACGGGAGACGAGCGATGGTCCTCGTAGCCGTTACGCACATGTCTCCCGCCCGTCGCCCACCCCGGCGGTCCGGCGGGGTATACCTTGATCAGGTCGGACGACAGCCGAAACCGACAGCTTCACCGGGTGGAAATGCGAGGCGATGAGCAGAGAACTCTCCATCGGCGTCGACCACCACGAGCGTGCCGGCTGCACCGTGATCAGCGTCGCGGGCGATATCGACCGTAACTCCAGCGAGCTACTCAGGGAGACCATCGAGCGGCTGGTCTCCGAATACCGCCCCCGGATCGTCGTCGACGCCCAGAAGATCACTTTCTGCGACTCCACCGGGCTGCGGGTGCTTCTCAGCGGCGTGCGCATGACCTCGGAGGCGGGCGGCTGGTTGCGGCTGGCGGAGGTGTCGGACGTCCTGGAACGTCTTCTGCAGATAACCGGGCTGCACGCCTGGTTTCCCATCGACGCCGACGTGGCGACCTCCCTCGTCCAGGCGACCGGCCGCACCCCGCGCTCTCCCGGCTGAGCCCGGAAAGAAGCGCCGTGTCCCGGCTCCGGGGAGACCGGCGGGACCATACCTCGGGATCACCGCGTCCGGGCTCCGGGAAGGCCGCCGCCGACCGGCGCGGCCGGGATTCGCGGGCCCGGAGCGGTCAGCGCATCCGGCCGACCGCGGCCCGCAGGCGCCGCACGTCCCGCAGGCGCGCCTCGTAGGTCGCGCCGACGGAGACGAGCAGCAGCCCACCCAGCGCCATCGGCACCCACCGGGGCACCAGCACGGCCACCTCCACGAGCCACGGCGCCAGCTCGTGCAGGGCGACGACGGCCAGGGCCAGCCCGCCGAGCACCGCCGGGGCCTGGAGCCGGAACCGGGCACCGGCCAGCAGCATGGCCAGCGAGACCGCTCCGAGCAGCAGCGGCCGGAGCCAGCCAGAACCGGCGAGCAGCGCGAGCGCGCTCGGCACCAGGCTGGAGGCGAGCGCGGAACCGTAGGCGATCCAGGACGACACCTTCCCGCCTCTCGCCCGCCACCAGCCGAACACCAGCAGCACCAGCGAGAACGGCACCGTGTACGCCTCGACCACGCTGACGTCGGAGGCGAGCAGCCGCAGCCAGGAGGCCAGCAGCAGAAACCCCGTCCCCGCGTATCCGGCCCACCGCCGGTCGGGCCGCAGTGCCGTCCCGGTCAGCAGCACACCCGCCATGGCGCAGGCCAGGCTCACCGACGGCAGGCCGTCCGAGGCGAGCGAGCTCCCCGACGGCAGACCGCCCAAGGCGAGCGACAGGCCCGCCGCCGCGAGGGCGTACCCCGCCGCCTCCACCCCCGCCGCGAACCTCGCCCTCCTGAACCGGGCGGCCAGGGCTGCCGCCACGCAGGCCACGGCGAGCAGGCCGAACACCGCGTGCGCGACCGGCCGGTCCAGCGCGAGCCCTCCCGCCAGCGCCTCCCCTCCCGCCAGCAGCGTCGCCAGCCCGGCCGCGACAGGAGCCACCGGCGTCCCCCTGCCCCCGGACCCGGCCGCGACCGGCGTCCCCTGACCACCCGGTCCGGCTGCGACCGGCGTCGCCCGCTCTCCGAGCGCGACCGCCACGGCGACCGCCGCCACGACCGGCAGGACGATCAGGGTGGCGGGCTCGCTCATCAGAGCCCAGGAGATCGCGACGAAGGCGGCCCACAGCGCCGCCACCCCGCCGAACGCCCGACCCGCACCGCCGCGCGCCACAACCCACGCCGGCGGGACGACACCCGCGACGAACAACCCCACCTCCACGCCGTACGGCAGGGCGACCGACACCGGAAGGGCCACCAGCACCGCGGGCCAGGCGAGCACCGCCGCCCTGAGCGCGCCCCGCCACCGCGCGACCTGCCAGGAGATCAGCACCGCCGCCACGGCGACGAGGACGATCACCACCGCGAGCAACGGGTAGCGGCCCGCCGGACCGTCCAAGGCCGTCCACGGGCGTACGAGGGGGCGGTGGAAGGCGAGCGTCGCGGCGACGGCGGTATGCGCGGAGAGGACCGCGAACACGGCCAGCACGGCGCTCAACACCAGCCCGGCGGCCCAGCGGAGATCACCGTCCCGCCGGTCCTTCCCCGTCTCCGGCGCGCTAAAGGCCGCTCGGCTCTCTCCCACCATCGGGCGGCGGAAGACGAGCAGGGCCGCGAGCACCGCGCCGGCCGCCAGGGACAGGGACAGGGCGTCACCGGCGGGGAGCCACCTGGTCCCCGCGCAGACCGCCCAGACCAGGCCGGGCGCCGCCAGCGCGCCCACGACCAGCGAGAGCGCCCCGGCCTCCCGCAGCCTGGCCGTGAACGCCGCCGCACCCCAGGCCGCGAGCAGGACCGCGAGCGCCGCGTACGTGGAGGTCCGATCGGCGAGCGCGGTGGCCAGCGCCACCGCGGACACCGTACCGGCCGCGACCGCGAGGGCCCCCGCCCACCGCAGTCGCCCTGCCAGGGCCGTACCGACCACGAGCGCGACGGCCAGCGCCAGCAGGACCGTGAGGTCCGCCGCGTGCCCCCAGCCGAAGGCGACGGGGGCGACGGCCACCGCGAGCGTCCCGGTGGCGAGCGCGGCGAACCCCATGGCTGCCCGTCCCCGAAGGGCCGCCGAGATGGAGGCGACGGCCAGCAGTCCGGACACGACCGGGAACTGCGGGAACGGCGCGATCAACCGGGCCTCAGCAAAAGCGGGAGATCCCGACCAAACATCGCCAAACCGATGAAACGGCGCGAAAAGGGTGAAGCCCACCGCGGCCGCGAAGGGGAGGGCGGTGAGCGCCGCCAGCACCCCGGCGGAGGCCGCACCGACCGAGCGGACCCTCGGCTCGCCCAGGCCGGGCGCGTACAGCATGACCGCCACCGTGACCAACGCCGCCACGGTGTACGGGACGACCCACCAGGTGTGCGGCAGCATCGGCCAGACGGGCGCGGCCAGGCCCGCCGCCAGCGCGAGCGCCGAGACGGCGGTGACGACCGCGAGACAGCCCGTGTCCCGCACTCCCCGCGCGACCGCCAGCCCCATCACGGCCAGCACGACCAGCAGGACTCCCCTGACCGAGGAGGCCGCGGCCCCGCCGACGGGCAAGGGGCTCAGCAGTTGCAGGAAGGAGCCCAGGAGCCCGTGGCAGACCCCCAGGCCCCACACCATGCCGAAGCAGGCCGCGACCGTCGTCCGCAACCCGCGCCTACCGGCCGGAACGCGCCCAGGCACCTTCCGTGCGAGGTCGCCGGACGTCTCCCGCTCCCCGCTGCGGGCGGCGCGACGGACCAGGAAGGCGGCGTCGGCGGCGGCCGTCACCGCGAGGGCGACGGGGGCGATCCACGACGCCGTCTCGTAGAAGGCCGGCAACAAGAGCGGGAACTGGGCGAGGACGACCGCGACGGGCAGCGGCGTTCTCAGCGGGAGGAGCCGCGAATACCCCGCCATGGCGAGCGCGACCAGGGCGAACAGGAGAGCGGCGTAGTGGGGTCCCGCGAGGCCGTCGGCACCGGCCAGCCCTGTCCGCCAGGCCGCGTAGCCGTCAAGGAAGAGCAACGCGACGCCGAACAACGCGATGGTCTCGGCGGTGGCGACGAGCCCGCGCCTCACCAGGAGCACCGGCGCGGCGAAGGTCAGCCCGGTGACCGCGGCGAGGACCGCGGCCCGTCCGCCGAGGCCCATGCTTCCCCAGCTGACCACCGTGAACACGACGGCGGCGACGACCAGCAGCAGCCCGCCGGCGCCGAGCAGCAGACTCTGCACCGCCCGGGGCGAGAGGTCCCTCCCCGGCCCGGGTGCCGCTCCCGGCCGCTCGGGGAGACCGGCCCCACCCCCACCCCCCGGCGGCCCGGAGAGGGACGCGAGCGGGGCGGGACGTGAGGGTTCGCCCGGGGCCGGTTCCCTGGTCGCCTGGGACGTCTGCCGTATCGGCGGGCCACCACCGACCAGACGGGTCCGCTCCTCGCCCAGCAGGCCGAGGAGGTGGTCCCGGCGTAGCAGAAGCTCCGCCTCGCGGGTGCGCAGCCCGGCGAGGGCGCCGTCGAGCTGCCACAGCTCGGCCGCCACCGGCCCCCGCAGGGGCAGCGCGCAGCTCGGGCAGCGCTCATACGTCCCGGTGAGAGGTGCGGCGCACTCCGGGCAGCTCACCCGCGGCGGGGAGCGGTGGGAGGTGGGTACCGGGATCTCGTCACGCATGGCCAAAGGATGGCGGCCAGGACTTGCGCTTCGCCTGCGCTGTGCTACTCAACCGGGCCTGAGTATCTTCCGGCGGCCATGGCGGCCGGGCTCGCACGGGGCCGGGCGGTGAGCGTTCCGGGAAGACCCGGCCATCTCTCAGCGGGTGTTACGGGCGATCAGGGTGATGGTGCCCGTGGCGCCCGCGGCGATGGCCAGCCAGAGAAGCACGGCCGAGGTCGGCACCCCCGCGTCCTCACCGGTGTCGTCCTGTTCGGCCTTCGCCCCGGCGACCGGCGTGGAGGGCAGTTCGGGATCCGGCGTGGGAGCCGGTGTGGGAGCCGCCCGCCGCAGGGCGGTCGTGGGTTCCGGAGCCGCCTCACGGAGAACCTCCTCGGGCAGCGGCACCTGGTAGACCGGGCTGCGCTTCCCCTCGCTACCGGTCAGCAGGTACCTGCCGTCACGCGTGTAGGTGATCGACTCGGCCTGCTCCAGCTGCGGCATCGTCACCCGGGTGATCTGTTCGCCGGGAGCACGGTAGACCGTGGCGGAGAAGTAGGTCCGGATCACGAAGCTCGACCCGTCGGGGGCGTAGGCGGCGTCGGTGGCCATGATGGGCGCCGGGCCGACCTTGCGGAGCACGTTGACCCTGTCGGTGCGCAGCCGTTTCGGTGCCTCGTAGACGGCGCCGGCGAACTGCTTGGTCACGATGTAGAGGCGCCCGGTGCGGGGGTTCACCATGACGCCCTCCGCGTTGTGCCCGCCGTCCTCGTAGCGGAAGCGGTAGCGCACGGCGGGGACGACGGCGTCGCTCAGCACCGTGGGCTCCGCGACCTTGTATACCGAGATGTCGGGCCAGGCCCCGTCGAAGTTGTCGCCGATGTCCGCGAACCAGAGCACCCCCCGGCCGGTCTTCTGGTCGATGGAGGCGGCCATGCCCTCCCAGTCGCGGGCCTCCGCCCCCCGCAGGGTGAAGGTCGCGCGGGTCTGACCGTTGGGACCGACCGCGTAGAAGACCGGCCCGGCGCCGCTGTCGTTGTGCGTGTAGTAGACGTCCTCGTGGGTCGGCGAGACCGCCAGCCCGCTCGACTCGCTGATCCGGCTGTCCTTGAAGCGAAAGAGCATCCGCTCCTCACCGTCCGCCCGCACCCCCTGCCCCGCGCCCTGACCCGCGTCGGCCCATGCCGCCCGCCCGTCGCCCACCGATGCGCTCTGCCCCGTGAAGGCCATGGCCGCGGTCAGGCCGACCACCGCGAACGCGCGAACCAAGACTTCCCCCGGCTTACTCAGCATCCAGCCATCATGCCCCGGCGGGACCGGCGGGCAGCACAGACGCGACGGGGCCGGCCGACACGGATTTCCCCGCTAATTCCTCTCGCCTGGAGTGCACTCCAGGTATTTAGTGTGGGGCGCATGGAATACACGCAGCTTGGCCGTACCGGCCTGAAGGTCAGCCGCCTCTGCCTGGGCACGATGAACTTCGGCCCCTTGACCTCGGAGGAAGACTCCTTCGCGATCATGGACCACGCCCATGAGCTGGGGATCAACTTCTTCGACACGGCCAACGTGTACGGCTGGAAGAAGGGCGAGGGCATCACCGAGAAGATCATCGGCCGATGGTTCGCCAAGGGAGGCGAGCGCCGCGAGAAGACGGTGATCGCCACGAAGCTCTACGGTGACATGGGCGACTGGCCCAATGAGGGTCGCCTGTCCGCGCTCAACATCCGGCGCGCCGCCGACGCGTCGCTGAAGCGGATGCAGACCGACTACATCGATCTCTACCAGGCACACCACATCGACCGGAACACCCCGTTCGAGGAGTTCTGGGAGGCCATGGACATCCTCAAGCAGCAGGGCAAGATCCTGTACGTGGGGTCGTCCAACTTCGCGGGCTGGCACATCGCCAAGGCCCAGGAGAGCGCGCGGCGGCGCAACACTCTCGGCCTGGTCTCCGAGCAGTCCCACTACAACCTGATCGTCCGCGCCCCCGAGCTTGAGGTCATCCCGGCGGCCGAGGACTACGGCCTGGGTCTGATCCCGTGGAGCCCGCTCGCGGGCGGCCTGCTCGGCGGCATCCTCAAGAAGATCGACAAGGGCCGGTCGGCCTCGGAGCAGATCACCGCCCAGTTGGAGAAGCACCGCGACAAGATCGAGCGCTACGAGGCGTTCGCGGACGAGCTCGGTGTGGACCCGGCCAACCTCGCGCTGGCCTGGCTGCTCCACCAGCAGGTCGTCACCGCGCCGATCATCGGGCCGCGCACGCTCGACCAGCTCGACGGCACCACCAAGGCGCTGGAGATCGCGCTGGACGAGAAGGCCCTGACCCGCCTGGACGAGATCTTCCCCGGCTTCAAGACGGCGCCGGAGGAGTACGCCTGGTAGGCGGTGCCCGAACGGTGACCCCCGCGAGGTCGCCGGGCAAGCCGCCGGTGGGCGGCCAGAGCCCCTGTCCCGCGGATCTCGCCGTGGCCAGGCTCGGTCAGCGGGCCTCTCGTGAGGCGCGGTGACCGACGAGGCCCCGCCTGCAGATCCAAGGGACACGGGGCCTAGGACACGAGTGCGCCGATCACCACGAGGAGCACGAGAAGCACGAGCACCGTGGGCAGCAGCCAGCGACGGGGACGATCCACGCCCTGGAGCCTAGCCCTGCCCACGAGGTGCCCGTGCCGCCAGGTCCCATTCCTCAACCGTTTCGTAGCGGACCCTGGCTCCGAGGTTGCTCCGTATCAGGTGCACCGTCTCCAGTTCCCACTCGGTGCCGGAGAACGGCCCGAACGCCTCGACCAGGGGACCGATGTCCGTCTCGGGGCGGCATCTGGCCAGGCTCAGATGCGGTGCGAACCTCCGGTGCTCCGCCTGTCCGGCTCCGGCGCGGCGCGCCCCGGCCGCCACGGAATCGGCCAGGCGGCCCAGCCGGGGGAGATCACCGCGCAGCCCGGTCCAGAAGACCCGCGCCCTGCCCGCCGAGGGAAACGCGCCGGCGCCGGCGAAGGACAGCGTCATCGGAGCGTGCCGCGCGGCCGCCCTGGCGAGGCGCGTCCGCAGCTCGGGCAGCACCCGGTCGGGCACCTCCCCCAGGAACGCCAGCGTCACGTGCCAGTTCTCCGCGTCCAGCCAGCGCAGCCCCGGCCATCGCACCAGGTGAGGTTCGAGGGCGCGGACGAGCTCATCACGCGCCGGCGCCGGCGGCGGTAATCCCACGAACAGCCGCATGCGACCTCCTGCTGATCAGCCTTGTCAGCATTGTCGCCGCAGCGGCGCCGATCAGGGTGAGCACCCCGCCGATCACGACTCCGGTACGCACCCCGCCCAGCTCGGAGATCCAGCCGAGCAGCGGCGCGCCGAGGGGGGCTCCCCCGGTGAACACGAGCACGTAGATCCCCATCACCCGGCCGCGCATCTCCGGCGAGGTGGCCAGCTGCACGCTGGCGTTGGCCGCGGTGTTTATCGAGATCAGCGCGACGCCGGTGGGCACGAGCAGGATCAGGTAGAGCGGATACCAGGGTGCCAGGCCGCTGGCGATCTGGAACAGGCCGAACGCGACGGCGCCGCCGACCAGCAGGCGCCTGCTCGGCTTGACCCGCCGCGCCGCCACGAGGGCACCCGCCAGCGCTCCGACCGCGAACATGCTGGAGGCGAGCCCGAACGAGGAGGCCCCGGCCCCGAAGACCTCGCGCGCCATCAGCGCTATCGACATCGAGAACGACTGCGTGAACATCGAGACGAAGGCGATCAGCAGTATCGGCATGAGCAGCTCGGAGCGCTCCATCACGTAGCGCAGCCCCTCGCGGAGCTGGCCCTTCCCCCTGGGCACCGGTTCCGGGGTGGTCAGCTGGGAGGTGCGCATCAGCAGCAGCCCGCTGAGCACCGCGGCGAACGACACGAAATTGATCAGAAAGATCGGGCCGGTGCCCCCCAGCGCGTGGATCAGGACACCGGCGACGGCCGGGCCGACCACGCGGGCCAGGTTGAAGCTCGACGCGTTCAGCGCGATCGCGTTGGACAGGTCCTTGCGGCCTACCATCTCGACGACGAACGCCTGCCGGGTCGGTATCTCGACACAGGCGATGAGGCCGAGCATGAAGGCCATCACGTACACCTGCCAGACCTGGGCCGAGCCGGTCACGGTGAGCACACCCATGGTGAGCGCGAGCAGGCCCATCAGCGACTGGCAGACGATCAGCAGCGACCGCTTGGGATAGCGGTCGGCGAGCATGCCGCCCCAGAGGCCGAACAGCAACAGCGGCAGGAACTGCAGCGCGACGGTCAGGCCCAGCGCGGCGGCGCTGCCCTTCGTCAGGTCGAGCACCAGCCAGTCCTGCGCGGTGCGCTGCATCCAGGTGCCGACGTTGGAGACCACGCCTCCGGCCGCGAACAGCCGGTAGTTGTAGACGCGGAGCGACCGGAACATCCCGTCCCGCGTCTCGGGCACGGCCTGGGCCGATCCGCTCTCGGTGGCCTGGAGCTCGTTCACGGTGGCGGCCCTCGCGGCCCGCCGCCGCATCCGCGCCCGCAGTCCGAGCCTTCTCCTGGACTTTCCGCCTGGCACGGCGGACGCCCCGGCGTCACTCGGGACCGCCGGGGCCCCGGGTTCCTCGGGGTCGGCTAGATCCGGCTGAGCTTCTCCAGTATCGGGGCCGCCTGCCTGAGCGTCGCCCTCTCCTCGGGTGTCAGCTCCTTCAGCTGCCGCGTCAGCCACGCCTCCTTGAGACGGCGCTCCTCCTTCAGCAGTGCCGAACCCTGGTCGGTCACGCTCACGGTCACCTGGCGCCGGTCGGTCGGGTGCGGTGTACGCGACACCAGCCCCCGCTCGACCAGCACGGCGATCACGCGGGTCATCGAGGGCGGTTGCACCTTCTCTAGATCGGCCAATTCTCCGGGGGTTATCCCGGAATGCCGTTCCACGGCGGCGAGGGTCGCGAGCTGGGTGGGCGTCAGCGAGTGCACCGCGGCCTGCCTGCGCAGGCGCCTGTTCAGTCGTGCCAGAGACACGCGCAGGGCCGAAGCCAGACCGGCGTCGCTTCGCAGGATCGCGACGTGGTCCTTCCTGGGATGATTCGTTATCATAAGTCATTACCTTTGCTAACTATATACGACTGCACGTGATTCCCTCCAGGGGTTTACTTCTCGACGCGAGCCGTACGGCGCGCCGGACGGCCAGGGCTCGCCAATCTTGGCGTGAAGCAGTCGCCCTTGACACGCGAAAGCCGCCACGGCGACCGACATGGGTCGAGCACCGTGACGGCTTCCGCGCCGATTCTCAGCCCAGGTTGAGCAGGGCCTTGATCGGGCCGAGGGCGAAGTAGACGGCGAACAGCGCCGCGACGATCCACATCAGCGCGTGCAGTTCGCGGGCCTTGCCCTTGATCAGCTTGATCAGCACGAAGGTGACGAAGCCCGCGCCGATACCGGTGGCGATCGAGTACGTGAACGGCATCAGGACGATCGTGAGGAACGCCGGGATGGCGATCTCGTAGTCGGTGAAGTCGATCTCCCGGATCGAAGTCATCATCAGGAAGCCGACCACGACCAGGGCGGGGGCGGCGGCCTCGTAGGGGACGACGGCGACGAGCGGTGAGAAGAAGATCGCCAGCAGGAACAGGGCACCGGTGACGACGCTGGCGAGGCCGGTGCGCGCGCCCTCGCCGACACCCGCGGCCGACTCGATGTAGGTCGTGTTGGAGGAGACGGAGGCCGCGCCTCCGGCCGCCGCGCCGATCGAGTCGACGAGGAGGATCTCCCGGGTCCTGGGCAGGGTGCCGTCCTCCTTGACCAACCCGGCCTGGCTGCCGACGCCCACGATCGTGCCCATGGTGTCGAAGAAGTCGGTGATCAGCAGGGTGAAGATGAGCAGCAGGGCCACGATGACCGAGACCGAGCCGAAGGCGCCGATCGGGTCGAACTCCGCGAACAGCACCAGCGGGTTGTGGAACCCGAAGATCTCCTTGGGCATTTCCGGAACGACGAGCTGCCAGCCCGCCGGGTTGGGGTCCTGGCCCGGCACCGTCGCGGCGCCGACCTTGGTGACGGCCTGGACGATGATCGCGAGAACCGTCGTGGCGACGATGCCGATCAGGATGGCGCCCTTCGTCTTACGCGCCACCAGCACCACCATCAGCAGCAGGCCGACCACGAAGACGAAGATCGGCCAGCTGGCCAGCGAACCCGCGATGCCGAGTTCCAGGGGCGGTCCCGCGGCCACCCGGCGGACGAAGCCCGAGTCCACGAAACCGATCAGGGCGATGAACAGGCCGATGCCGACGCTGATCGCGGTCTTGAGCTGGGGTGGGATGGCGTTGAACACGGCGGTGCGGAACCCGGTCAGCACCAGGATCCCGATGATCACGCCCTCCAGGAACACCAGGCCCATCGCCGACTCCCAGGACATCTGCGAGGCGATGCCGAAGGTGACGAAGGCGTTCAGGCCGAGGCCCGCGGCCATCGCGAAGGGGACCTTGCCGATGACCCCCATCAGGATGCTGAGCACTCCCGCCACAAAGGCGGTACCGGCCGCGACGAGCGGGACGTTGGGCACACTTCCGTCGCCGATGAACTGGCCCTCGACGTCCGGGACGGTAGCGATGATCAGAGGGTTGAGCACGACGATGTAGGCCATCGTGAAGAACGTGGCGAACCCACCACGCACCTCCCGACCCACGGAGGAGCCCCGGTCGGAGATGTGGAAGAAACGGTCAAGTCCACTTATTTGGGAGGTTTTACTATCTTTCACTCACGCAGAGTGACAGCGAGTGCCTCTTTCGGGAAGACCCGGTTGCCGATGGTGATGGTTTCGAGATGGATTCGCGCCTTCACGTAATCCGTTTTGCGAACAGTGAGACACCGTCGCCTAGTCTGGAGCACGTGAACCAGCCACGACGCCCGGATCTGCAGCCGTTGAAGACCAACGACACGCTCACGATCCTCACGGGTACGGGTCTGTGGGCCGTCGCCCTGGTCGTCCTCCTGGTCGTGCAGCCGGACCCCGAGCACCGCTGGTGGATCTGGATGTGCGTGTCGGGCATCTGTGGCGGCCTTTTCGGCCTCTGGTTCGTACGCCGCCGCGACAGCCGCCTCCCGCCCCCGTCCGAGGGTCCGATCGAGCCCACCACGGCGACCTTCTGAGCCGCTCGGCCGGTCCCCGTGCCGGCCACGCCCGCGCCGATTCCGGCAGCGTGCCCGGAACCGGTGCGAGCGTGACCTGACGAAGCTCGGCGGACGTGTCACCCGGCGCGCGCCCGAGACGATATCGTCCAGGCCGGGCCCTACGTCGAGCCCCTAGGTCGAGGCGGTCCAGCTGTCCAGGTCGGCCTCGGCGAGCAGCAGCGGCACCGCCGCGGGATCGCGCAGCAGCGCCGCCACCGCGAGCCGGTCGCCCCACTGGCCGGACGCCCAGGCGAGCCCGCGCGCCAGCCCCTCCACATCCGAGGCGTGCACCGTGCCCTCGAAGAACCGCCAGGCCGCGGGGACACCGTCCACCAGCAGCCGCTCGTGCGCCACGTAGCTCGCGGGCGCGGTCGGCAGCAGCGACCGTACAGCGGGCGGGACGTCGCGGACCTCGCCCGAGGACGTCACCTCCCCGGCCGCCTCCTCACCGGCCAGCGGCAGGTCGAGCAGCTCGGAGAGCGCCTCCGCCAGGTCGAACGGGGCCAGGATCAACGGCCGTCCCGCGACGAGCGGCAGCAGGTCGGGCGCCTCGACCACGACCGGCTCGCCCGCGCCCTCGTTCCCCGAACCGGCGTCGGCGGACACCGGCCGGCCGTCAGCGGCGTCGACGACGACGATCTCGTCACCCAGGACCGCGCGGACGGCGCGCGGGGGCGCGACGCGGGCGGGGTCGACGGCGGCGAGGGCCACCCACAGGGAGCGGAGCTGCGCCCGGTCGACCTCCACGGAGGGGTCGCCCAGCAGATCGAGCAGCTCGTCCGGACCTCCGTGGGAGGCGAGCAGGTCGGCCAGCGTGCTCCGGACGCCGATCATCGCCAGCGCGGCCTCGTCGACATCCGCCGGGGCGTCCCCGTACAGGCCGAACAGCAGCGGGTCACCCGCCGGGAGCCGCAGCTGCGTGGGGCGCCTGCCGCCGAGCACCGGGTGCGTGGAGAGCCACCACGCGGTGTAGGACGGGACCTCCACGATCTCCCCCGACACCAGGATCCGCAGCGGGTGCAGTACCGAGCGGAGCGGCGGGCGGGACAGCAGGGCGAGGGCGGCGGGCCAGTCGGCGACGTACTCCAGGTCCCGGACCGCGGAGAACTCCCGGGCGACCGGCGGCACGTTCATCTCGGGCAGCAGGTCGAGGACCGTCTCCAGCCACTCGTCCTCGCGGTCGAGGTCGTGGTCGCACTCGTCCGGGTCGATCATCACGTCGTGATCGTTGACCACGGCGAAGCCGTCGAGCACCCCGACCGCGGCGAGTACCCTCCGGCCGTACCGCTCGACCAGCTCGGGCGCGGCGGTGCCGAAGTGCGTCTCCGCGTCGAGCAGCCCGGCCAGCGCCCCGTCGGCGAGGAGCAGTTCGCCCGCCGGGTACAGCTCACCGTCGGCGCCGCGCAACGCCAGCTCGGCCAGCCAGGGCGCGTCGCCCGCGGTCAGCCCCGCAGCGTCGACCAGCGCGAGCACCGCCTGGGCCACCGGTTCCGGGTCGGGGCTTTCCAGCGACTCCGAGACGGCGGAGCGGGTCAGCGGATCCTCCAGGACCGTGCGGGGAGTCGCCTCACCCGCGCCGAGCCTGAGCAGGAGGGGGTGGGCCGCATCCGGGTGCACCACGCGCAGCCCGAGCGGGGCGAGGACCGCCGGATCCAGCGCGGAGCCGTCGGTCAGCAGCAGCGTGCCGCGCGGCCCCCTGACCAGGCGGCCGTCGGCGAGCGGCACCGGCAGCGCGCCGAGTGCCTCCGGGTCGTCGGCGGGCAGCACCTCGTACAGCGACCGCCACCAGGCCGGATCCCTGTCCTTGACGGCGTCGCCGGAGAGCATGTCCACGATGTCGGAGAGCTGCACCCGCCTGACGCCGAGCGCGTTGATCGCCGGATGCCGTGACGGCCACCCCGCGGGCAGCAGCCCGCCGATCATCGGAGCGACCCTCTCCAGCAGCTCGGCCGTGGCCGTGACCACGGACGCCTGCCGCCCCGAGATGACCAGGTCCGCGCCGACCGCGGGCGGAGCCCAGGCCGCGCCGGCGCTCTCCGCGAGGTCGTCGGGAAGCAGGGGCGAGGCTCCGGCCTCGGAACCCTGGTCGGCCGGCAGCGAGAGCGCGGGGAGCAGCGGGGCGTCCGGGAGCCTGCGCAGGATCGCCCGGCGGATGCTCGCGTCAAGCTCGCCCTTGCCCATCAGGCCGGGGACGAGGTCGAGGAGCCGGGGCGTCCGCGGCAGGCCGGTGAGCAGTTCCAGGTAGGTGTCCGCGGCGCGCTCGACCAGGAAGTCGGCCAGCGGACCCGGTGCGACGTGCCGCCGGTCGGTGGCCATCGGGAACGAGGCGATCAACAGCGCGGGCAGGTCAAGCGGCTCGTCACTCGGCGTGGGCGCGTGCACCACGGGCGGCACCGGCGCGGGCAGCGGCCGGGGCTCCCCGGTCGCCTCGCTCACGGGTACGGCCCAGCGGACCAGCCAGTGCGGCCGGGAGCGCTCCTCGGTCGGGCGGTCGGCGAAGAGCTCGGCCATCTGCTCGGGGGTGAACCGCCCGGAGGCCGAGACGACCTTCCAGCCCTCCGCGGTGACAATCCTCGTCTCCCCGTCCAGGTCGACCTCGATCACCTCCAGAGCGGGCAGGCCCAGCAGCAGAGCCGGGCTGGTCTCCCGCAACATCGCTCTGACCGCGTCCTCGGCCGCCCTGTCCCGGAGCGGCAGCCGCACGAGCGTGTCGAACCCGGCGGGGATCTCGACCGGGCCGGCGGGGAAGGGCAGGCGCAGCAGCGGGACGTGCCCACCGCGCTCGGCGAGCTCCTTGGCCAGCTCGGGCTCGGCGGCCACCAGGGCGGCGGTCTGGTCGCGGGACCAGCGGACGACCCCTGAGCCGAGCGAGCCGATCACCGGTTCGTCGCAGACCGACACCACGGCCGCGAACCCGACGCCGAACCGGCCGGCCGCGTGGGCGTCGCCGCGCTTGGCGGAGACGCGCAGCGTGGACAGCGCCTCGATCCCGTGGGCGTCGATGGGAGCGCCGATGTTGGCCGCCGACAGCACACCCTCGCGCAGCGAGAGACGTAGCCTTCCCGGCACCCCGGCGCGGAGCGCGGCGTCCGCGGCGTTCTGGGCGAGCTCGACGATCAGCCGGTCACGGTAGCCGCCGAGCGCGAAGTCCTCCTCCGCGTTGGCGTCCTCGCGGAAACGCGCGGGCGACGCCTTCCAGGCGGCCAGGACGGTGGAGCGCAGTCGTTCGGTGCCGAAGATGTCAGTCAAGGCGATCTTCCAAAGGTCGGGGCCCACGCGGCCAGGCACCCCGGCCGGGACACCACGGGAACCGCGCCCGAACGGCGGCGGCCGGGCGGACCGCTGGGATGGGCGGCGGGGGCGGCTGCGGGGCGGAACAGACCCGGCGGCGCCGGGTCAGGAGTGACCGAGCGGCTCGGAGGCCGTATCGTCCACCGACCCGGTCAGGTCGGGTTCCGGGACGTCCTCGGCGGTGTCGTACGAGAGCGAGAGATCGTCGAGGATCGGCGCGGTCGGCTCGACCTGGTGCGGCAGCACCGCGGCCTCGGAGTGCGCGCCGCAGCCGTGGTCGGCGGCGACCACCCGCCCGTCGTCGGGGGCGTACTCGTTCGCGCAGACGCCGAAGCCGGTACGCAGCGCACCCGCGAGCGGCCAGTAGAAACCGCAGGTGGAGCACTGGGCGGGGGCGGCGTGCGCGAGCGGGGTGTGCGGCCCCGACTCGCCGGAGTGCCAGCGCCGCACGGCTCGGTCGCGGCCGATCGGAGAGAGCACCCGGGCCCGGCCGAGGCCGTACTCGAAGATCATCTGCTGGTCGGAGTCGTCACCGGTCTCGGTGAAGCCGGGCGCGAGCCGGTCGTCGTCCTCCGAGGTGGGCAGCAGGTCGCCCACGCCGAGGTCCCCCGGGCGGAGACGATCGCTCCAGGGCACCCACTGCGGCGGCATCAGCGCGCCCGCCCCCGGCAGGAGCACGACCTCGCTGACCGTCACGTTGCGTGCCCGCGAGGCGCGGGCGACGGTGACGGCCCAGCGCCAGCCGCGGTAGGCGCGGTCGAGACATGCGAAGTAGTGGGTGACGACACGGTCGCCCTCGCCCTCGACCCCGAGGTGCTCGCCCACATCGCCCGGCCTGACGTTCTCCTCGACCGCGGCACGGGCCAGGTCGACGGCCGCGACACACGCCTGGTCAAGGACCACGGCGCGGGATCGAGTCCGGCTCACGAGTCGTCTCCCGTCAGCCCCGCAGCACGACGGCTGCTGTCCCTACTGGCTCGCTCGCTCACTGCGCTCACAGTTCATTCTCACCCATGACCGGAGCGAACGGCACCGCGGACTCCCGTTAGCCCGGGGAGTGACCAGGCGCACCGGACAACTCCCCCACCCTTCGGGTATGACTGGATACGTGGCAGCTGGGTGGGAGCGGGTTCGCAAGACGGTGAGTGACGCCTCTCGACAGGTCGGCAGGTCGGCCGCCGCCGCAGGCCGAGCGGGCGCGCGCGCCGGCCGGGGCACGGGCCGGGCGACGACGCGGGCGGCCCTGGGCGCGGTCAACGGTACCCAGCGAGTGGGCAGGGCCGCGCGACGGCTGACCCACGCCCAGGGCGCGGGCCGCACCGGGCTGGGCCAGCTGATCGAGCTGACCGCCGCGCACAGCGCGGGTGACGCCCTGGTCACCGCGGCCCTGGCCGGGACGCTCTTCAAGCTCCCGGTGAACGAGGCCCGCGGCCAGGTCGCTCTCTACCTGCTGATCACGATGATTCCGTTCGTGGTGGTCGCGCCCTTCGTCGGCCCGGTCCTCGACCGGTTTCGCTCGGGGCGGCGCTTCGTGATGGCCGGCACCCTCTTCGGCCGCGGGCTGCTCTGCTTCGCGATGGCGGCGGCGATCGTCCCCGGCGACGTGTTCACGATCTTCCCGGCGGCGCTGGCCGTGCTGGTGCTGTCGAAGGCGTACAACGTCTCCCGCGCGGCGATCATGCCGAGCGTGCTGCCCGCAGACATCGCGCTGGTCACAGCCAACGCGAGGGTCGCCCTGTTCGCACTGGTCACGGCCGGCGTCGCGGTACCGGTCGGCGCGGGCGTCAGCGCCTGGCTCGGCGCCGAGTGGGTGCTGCGCGGGGCGACGGTGCTCTTCCTGCTCCAGGGTGTGCTGGCCGTACGGCTCCCGCGCCACGTCGACTCCCCCGACCTGGAGGAGCTGGACGAGAGCGGCGAGGAGCGGCCGCACCGCTGGCGCACGATGCTGAACGTGGGCCCGGTGGTGGCCGAGGCGATGTGGGCCAACGTGGCCATCCGCCTCTACTCCGGGTTCCTCCTCTTCTACCTGCTCTTCCTCGTGCAGGACAGGAACCTGCCCGGCCTTCCGCCGACGGTCGCCATCGGTGTGCTGGCCGTGGCCGCCGGTGCCGGCGGGCTGGCGGGCACGGCCGTGGCCTCCTGGGTGCGCAACCACTCCCCGCAGGTCATCGTGCTGGCCACGCTCGCGGTGACGACCACGATCACGGTGCTGGCCGCGGTCGTCTTCCAGCTGTGGAGCGCGGTGGCGGTCGCGCTGGTGGCCGCCTTCGCCCAGGGCCTGGGCAAGCTCGCGCTGGACGCGATCGTGCAACGGGAGATCGGCGAGGAGGTGCGCTCGTCCACGTTCGGCGTGGTGGAGGCCTTTCTGCAGATCTCCTGGGTGCTGGGCGGCCTGATCGGGCTGCTGCTCTCGCTGTTCGCCGGCGGATCGGCCGGGCTGGCCCTGATGACCGTGGTGCTGGCGGGCTCGCTCGGCTGGCTGCTGGTCCGTCGCCGCAGGCGGGTCCGGGAGGTGGACGCCAGGGTCAAGGCCGCCCGGGGTCCGGGCACGCCTCGTCCCACCGAAGGTACAGAGCGGTTCGCACGGGACGGGGTGTCCGCCGAGTGGGTCAGGCCGCGGGCCGCGGGGACGGCCACAGTGGTCGTGCGGCCTGAGAACGCCCCCACGGAGAAGCGGACCAGACCGCTGACCACCCCCCACGGCTGAGCCGGGGCACGCGGGGGGCGGGCGGTCGGCGGGCTGTCAGTCGTCCAGGTCGTCGGCCACCGCCCGGAGCACGGCAGCGATCTTCTTCGCGTGCGTGGCCTCGGGGTGTTTGCCCTTCTGGTACGACATGGAGACCGTGTCCAGGAGCTTGATCAGGTCTTCCACGATGACGACCATCTCGTCGGGCTTCTTGCGCTTGCCCTTGGGCTTGGCGGTCTTGGCGAGCGTGGGGGGCTGGTCGATCACTCGAACCGAGAGCGCCTGCTGGCCGCGGCGCCCCTCGGCCACACCGAACTCGACCTTCTGGCCCGGCTTGAGGGAGTCCACGCCGGAGGGCAGCGCGGAAGAATGCACGAAGACCTCACCGCCGTCGTCGCGGGTGAGGAAACCGAAACCCTTGTCGGCGTCGTACCACTTGACCTTGCCACTCGGCACAGGGGTGACCTCGTTCAGACTGTCGTGAAAAGGAATGGATGTAGGTTATGCCCAGCGGGCGCCGAGAGCGACCGTGTATTGGGGCCCGAATTACACAAGAGCCGTGGGAGTTCGCCAGCCGTCGAACCATTCGGCGAACTCGGTCAGATCGCCCAGGATCACATCTGCTCCGTGATCACGCAGTTCCACCGCCGGATAGACGCCCGTTGCCACCGCCACGCTGACGGCTCCTCCCGCTCGCGCCGCCTCGATGTCCGCGACATGATCTCCAACATAGGCGGCGGCGCCGAAAGTCGCGAGCGCGGGCCCCTTGGCCGCCCCGAAGACCGATCCGACGAGCTCGTCCACTTCCAGGCCGAGGAACTCGACGGTGTGCGCCGCGTCGCGGGCGTTCTTCCCCGTCACCACGGTGACCCTGCCCCCGGCCCGCCGTACCGCGTCGACCGCCTCGCGCGCACCGGGCATGAGGGTGGTGACCGGGACCGCGATCGACGGGTAAAGCCGCCGGTAGACGTCGGCCGCCGCGGGGACCTCGGCGGCGGGCATCCAGTTGGCCAGTTCCCACTCCAGCGGCGGCCCCAGCCTGGCCAGCACGGCGCCGCTGTCGATGAAGAAGCCGGTGCGCAACGCCACCTCGTCGTAAACGGCGGCGATGCCCGCGCGGGTGTCGGCAAGCGTCAGATCGAGGTCGAATCCCACCGAGTTCATCGGGTCACTCACCGCTCCTTGTCGGCTACTCGAAGAGGTTTCTTCGAGAAGCCCTCAAAGAATGCCAAATCCCCCTAAATATGGCCAATCCCAAGTGTTGTACATGACGCCGCCCACTGTGGAACCCTGCACCGGAAGGATTTACTTATCCGCCGGCAAACGGTCCCTCCCCGGACGGTTCCCCCTGAGCGCCCGACGGTCGGCACGCCCTCTCGGCGAGTCGGCAGGCGTGCCCTCGCAACGGGCTTGGACCGGCGCGGTGCGACCCGGCATGGTCGGCACTGGATAGGGTCATGGTGGAGGTATCGGCAGAGAAATGACCAGATCAACGCGCGAGCGGATCATCGACGAGGCCCTGCGACTGTTCGCCGAGCGGGGCTACTCGGCAACCTCGGTGGCCGAGATCGAGGCCGCCTCCGGGCTGTCACCGGGCGCCGGTGGTCTCTACCGGCACTTCAAGTCCAAGTACGAGGTGCTGGCCGCGGCGGTGAACGAGCACGCGGCCAGGACACGGGCGCAGATCGCCGAGAGCCTGGCCGAACTCAGCGTCGTCGACACCTCGATCGAGATCGAGGAGCGGCTGGCCCAGCTGTGCAGGTCCGGGCTGGCCAAGGTCCGCGAGGAGAGAGACCTCACGCGCGTGTTCTTCCGCGACCTGAGCCAGTTCCCCGAGCTGGTCGCGACCGTACGCGACGGCCTCCTGCAGCCCATGTTCGACGCGATCACCACCTGGTTTCGCGCCCAGCCCGAGTACGCCGGGGCCGATGCCGACTGGCCCGCCATCGGTGCCGTACTCGGCGGGGCGGTGGTCCATTACCGGCTGTTCGAGGAGACCGTGGGCGAACCCCCCGGCCGCGCGGAGCGCGACCGTTTCGTCGCGGCCTGGGTGTGCCTCGCGCTCGGCCTGCTGCCCCGGCCGGCGGTCCAGGCCATCGGCTGAGAGCCCCCGGCGCGGCCCGCGGAGCGTCACCTGCCTCCCCGCCCCGCGATGACCTCGGGATCGAGCAGGCGGCAGGCCAGCCAGAAGACCCCCCATGCCGCGCCCAGCAGGAACATGAGCCCGCTGATGCCGAAGAACTCATCCACCACGGTGCCGAGGTCGTTCCTGGCCCGGACGAGGGCGACCAGGCCGCCACCGAGGGTGTAGCTCACGATCGGAGCGGCCAACCCGAGCACCTTGTCAGAGGTGTGCCAGCTCTGGCAGGCGATCACGACGAGCACCGCGACGGCCCAGACCAGCACCGGGATCCGGAAGATCGCGATCGGCGCGAGGGGGATGGGGATCAGCAGCCCGGCCAGGGCCAGCAGGCCCATGCCGACCGTCTCACGCCGGTGGCTCAGCAGGATCGCCCGGGTGTCACGCGCGGCGGGGGCGACGTCCTCCCGCGACCGGGCCGGGCTCCACCGGCGCGGCCACCCCCGCTGACCGCGTACCCGCCGCCTGGCCAGTAGCTCCTCCGCCTCCCGCATGCCCCTGACCACACCGGGCGGCAGCTGGCCCCGTGACCCCGTGTCCTCCGGCCTCCCACCCGGCGCTTCCGGCGACGCCCCTTCCACCGCCTCCGGCCGAGCCGTTCCCGATGCCGCGGGTGCCGCGGGTGCGGCCTCCCGCGCCTCAGGCGGGGCTCCCTGCGCTTCCTGCGGTGAAAGATCCCGTATGAGTGGTATCTCCTCGGTCGGCGGATCGCCCTCCACGATGTCCTCCCACTCGTCCACGGAGTCCTCTCCACCGCCCGATCCGCCACCCGGGTCGTCGTCGGGGGCGACCGGTGACGCCCCCTGGTCCTTTCGCCCTGACCCGTGAGCGGCCGAGAGGCCGGGATCGCCCGGTGCGGGCTCGGCGGCATCCGAGGGGACTCCCGTCGAGGCGTACGGATGCCCCCGCACGGGCCGGCGGGGAGCGGGGACACCGAGATCGCCCGGTGCGGTCTCGCCGGGGTCCCGCGCCTCGCGGCCGGCCGCACCGGAATCCGCCGGATCGGAACCGGGGACGGAGTCGTCCGGTGTGGGCGCGGCAAGAGGCATGGCCGGAGCGACGACGCCCGCGGCCCGGGAGCGCGGCTGGGCGCCCAGGCGGCGCAGCTCGCGGCGGACCAGTGCGGCGGGGTCACCGAACCGGGCCAGCACCCTCTCCACCGCGGCCGGATCGTCCGTTCCCGCCCGCTCGGCGTCGATCCGCCTGCGCAGCACCGCGACGAAGTCGATCCGCTGCCTCGGCTGCAGCACGCCCTGGGCGGCGTCGGCCGCCTTGCTGACGTAGTCCAGGACGAGCTGGTCGGCACGCTCGGTCACACTGGCCATCCTCTCTCGACATCGTCTCGCTCGTGAGCTTCTTCCCCCATTCACCCCCCGTCACGTGATCGATTCACACCCTTTGTGTGATCACGGAATTCGCTCAGGCCGCATGATGTCGGTCAAGCCTCTTACCATTGACGGAATGAGCACGGAGTTCACCGAGTGGCTGCGCAGTCAGAGCGACGACCGGTTGCGGGCACTCGTCTCCGTACGCCCCGAGCTCATCACCCCCGTGCCCGCGCATCTGGAGGGGCTGGCCGGGCGAGCCGGCAGCCCGTCGGCGGTGGGCAGGGCACTCGACCGGCTCGACCGGTTCACACTCGCGGTCATGGAGACGCTGGTCGTGCTCCCCGCCCCTGTCCCCTACAGGTCACTACGCGCCCAGCTGGCCCGCGCCCTGCCGGGGGCGGCAGGCCCGGCCTTCCAGAGCGCCCTCAAGGAGGCGGTCGAGCGGCTGCGCACCATGGCGCTGGTCTACGGGCCCGACCGGGCCCTGACTCCGGCCCCCGGGGTGCGGGGGGCGCTGGACGCTCCCGCCGGGCTCGGCCCGCCCGCCGAGGAGGCGTTCCGGCACCATTCCGCCGAGCGGCTGGCCGAGCTGATCCAGGACGCCGGAGGCGAGGGCGGCGACACCAGGGAGGCCCTCGCCGCGCTGCTCGGTGATCCGGAGATCGTCGGACGGCTGGTCGAGGAGGTCTCGCCGCAGGCCCGGTCGGCGCTCAACGAGCTGGCCTGGGGGCCGGCCAGCGGCCGGGTGCCCAACGCCCGCCGCGAGGTTCGGGCCGCCACCGCACAGTCGCCGATCGAACAGCTCCTCTCCCGCGCGCTGCTGGCCGCCACCGGTGAGGAGACCGTGGTGCTGTCCCGCGAGGTCGCGCTGTTCCTGCGCGACGGCCGGATCCACCGGGACCTGTCCCCCCTCCCTCCCGCGTCCGGGGGCACCGAGCGCGACCAGGGGCTCGCCGACCGTACGGCGGCCGGACAGGCGTTCACCTTCACCCGCGCGGTGGAGGAGCTGTGCGAACGCTGGAGCGTCGACCCGCCCGGCGTGCTCCGCAGCGGCGGCCTGGCCGTGCGCGATCTCAGACGGGTCGCGACCCTGCTCGACCTGCCCGAGTGGGTGGCGGGGATGATCATCGAGGTGTGCTACGCGGCGGGGCTGGTCGCGGCGAGCGGCGCGGTCGACGGGGAGTGGATGCCCACCCCCGGCTACGACGGCTGGCGGGTGAAGGCCACCGAGGACCGCTGGGCCGTGCTGGCAGGCGCCTGGCTCACCATGGACCGGGTGCCGGGGGTCATCGGCGAGCGCGACGAGCGTGACCGGCTGCTCAACGCCCTCCATCCCGACCTGCGCCGCGCCGCCGCCGCCGAGGTGCGCGCCACCACCCTGGCCATGCTCGCCGCGACGCCGGGGGTGGCCCCCACTCTCGACGCGGTGCGGACGCGTCTGGCCTGGGAGCAGCCCCGCCGTCGCGGCGGCCAGCGCGACCAGTTGGTGGAGTTCACGCTGCGCGAGGCCGAGCAGATCGGTGTCACCGGCCTCGGACTGCTCTCCGGCCACGGCCGCGCCCTGCTTCCCGAGGCCCTCGACGGCCCCGGCGTCTCCGGTGACCCCGGCGGTGGCCGTGCCGCCTCCGCCGCCCGCCTGCTGCTCCCGTTGCTGCCCGAGCCGCTCGACCACGTGCTCCTCCAGGCCGACCTGACCGCCGTCGCCCCCGGGCCGCTCACCGGCGACCTGAGACGGTGGCTGGCACTGGCGGCCGAGGTGGAGTCGACCGGCGGTGCGACGGTCTACCGCTTCGACGAACGGTCGATCCGGCGGGCGCTGGACTCCGGGCAGGGCGCCGAGGAGATGCTGGCCATGCTGGAGCGCCACTCGACCACGCCGGTGCCGCAACCGCTCAGCTACCTGGTCACCGACGTGGCCCGGCGCCACGGCCGGATGCGCGTCGGCACGGCGAGCGCGTACGTGCGGTGCGACGACTCCTCGCTGCTGGACGAGGTGATGGCCGACAAGCGGGCGATCCCGTTACGGCTGCGGCGGCTCGCCCCCACGGTGATCGCTGCCCAGTCCTCCCGGCCGACGCTGGTCGACTCGCTGCGCGCGATGGGTTACGCCCCGGCCGCGGAGTCCCTCGACGGCGACGTGATCATCACCCAGCTCGACGTCCGCAGGACCGAGAGCACCCTGGCGGTCCGCGCCCCGGTCACGTTCGGCGGCCCCGAGGCCGACGTGGTGGCGGCCGCCGTCCGTGCCGTGCGCGCGGGTGACGCCGCCCACCAGGCCCGCAGGGCCCCGGTGGCCGCCCCCGGCGGCCAGGTGCCGCGCTCCCCCGCCACCGCCACGATCGTCGCCCTGCGCGAGGCCATCCGGCAGGGGTCGCAGGTCTGGATCGGCTACCTCGACTCCCAGGGCAACGCCACCAGCCGGATCCTCGAACCGGCCCGGATGGAGGGCGGCTATCTCACCGCCTACGACGAGACGCGGGCGGCGGTGCACCGCTTCGCCCTGCACCGCATCACCGGCATCGCCGACATCGCCTGAGATATCCTCGGCGGGTCCGGCCGGGATCGGGGACGGCCCCGGCATGCCAGGGAAAGGCCACGGGGTAGTCTCGATCTCGGGATGAGGCCGCCGCGAGCTCGGTCACCGGTCCTGCGGGACCGCGTCACTCGCCGGGACGCGAGGGCCCCTTCTCAGTCTCATCCCGGCCTTGGGCTCTGTCCCGCGGATCTTGACACCGCGAGGATCGGTCGGGTGCTGCCTCGCGAGGCGGAGGGAGGGAGCCGCGGTGGCCGACGACGCGGCGGGGCGTCGGCTGAGCGACCGCGATGGGCAAAAGTTCCAGGAGGGTAGGGCCTAGCTGCCGGAATGCGACGATTCCATTCGCCAAAGGCGCACGGCTTACGACCCATATCGTGATATCTGTTGATGTTCCGAGCTCCACAGAAGTGAGAGATCCACAGTGAGCAGCGGTCACTCCGAAGGCCCCAGCACCAACCCGGACGACTGGAAGAGCCCCTATAGCACGGGGCCCGGCCAGACCCCCGGCTACGGTCAACCCCAGCAGGGTAACCACTCCGAGCACTTCCAGCCGTCCGGCTACGGCCAGACCCCCGGCTACGGACAGCCCGGTTACGGCGAACCCGGCTACGGTCAGGGCTACGGGCAGCCCGGCTACGGTGAGCAGCCCTACGGGCAGGGTTACGGCGAGCCCGGCTACGGACAACCCGGCTACGGAAAGGGCTACGGCGCACCCCCGTACCGCAACACCGAGGGTGTCAGGACCCACGCGATCGTCGCCATGGTCATCAGCATCGTGCTCACGCTGAGCTGCTACGTGACCCTCGGCGGCCTGGTCGGCGTCATCCTGTCGAGTGTCGCCCTGGGCAGGGTGGACACCGACCCCCCGGGCGCCAGGAACCTGCTCAAGTGGACCTGGATCAGCATCGGCATCAACATCGGGCTGCTCATCCTGGGTGCGGCCGCCTTCATCATCGCCGGCATCAACGGCGCCTTCGACTGAACATCCCCGGGGACCGCCATCCGCGGCCTGTGGTCGCGCACGGGTGCCGTAGACCGGGCAGGCGAGGAATCGCCGGGTGGTGAGATCCATCACGCCGGACGGGAGGCGGGACTGCCCGGGCGTTCCCGCCCGTTGCACACAGGAGACATGGAGCGGGGCGCACCCGCGAGTGCGACCATGAGCTGATCCGCCGTAGCCCGCAGCGACCATAGGGAGAAGTCTGTGACTGACGGACCACTGATCGTCCAATCGGACAAGACCCTGCTCCTTGAGGTCGATCACGAGAAGGCCGGGGAGTGCCGCAAGGCGATCGCCCCGTTCGCGGAGCTGGAGCGCGCGCCCGAGCACGTGCACACCTACCGTGTCACCCCCCTGGCGCTGTGGAACGCGCGGGCCGCCGGGCACGACGCCGAGCAGGTGATCGACGCGCTGATCGCCCACAGCCGCTACCCCGTGCCGCACGCGCTGCTGGTCGACGTCGCCGAGACGATGTCGCGGTACGGCAGGCTCCGCCTGGAGAAGCACCCCGCCCACGGGCTCGTCCTGACCAGCACCGACAGGGCGGTGCTGGAGGAGGTGCTGCGCTCCAAGAAGATCCAGCCGCTGCTGGGCGAGCGGCTGGGCGACGACGGCGTGGCCGTGCACCCGAGCGAGCGCGGCAACATCAAGCAGCATCTGCTCAAGCTGGGCTGGCCCGCCGAGGACATGGCCGGGTACGTCGACGGCGAGCACCACCCGATCGCGCTCACCGAGGACGGCTGGGAGCTGCGCGCCTACCAGCGGGAGGCCGCCGAGGCGTTCTGGCACGGCGGCTCCGGCGTCGTCGTGCTCCCCTGCGGCGCGGGCAAGACGATCGTGGGCGCGGCGGCGATGGCGCAGGCCAAGGCGACGACGCTGATCCTGGTGACCAACACGGTCTCGGCGCACCAGTGGAAGCAGGAGCTGCTCAAGCGGACCTCGCTGACCGCGGACGAGATCGGCGAGTACACCGGTACGAAGAAGGAGATCCGGCCCGTCACCATCGCCACGTACCAGGTGATGACGACCCGCAGGCAGGGCGTCTACCGGCACCTGGAGCTGTTCGACGCCCGCGACTGGGGCCTGGTCGTCTACGACGAGGTGCACCTGCTGCCCGCGCCGATCTTCCGGATGACCGCCGACCTGCAGGCCAGGCGGCGGGTGGGCCTGACCGCGACACTCGTACGCGAGGACGGCCGCGAGGGCGACGTGTTCTCCCTGATCGGCCCCAAGCGGTACGACGCGCCGTGGCGGGAGATGGAGAACCAGGGCTGGATCGCCCCGGCCGACTGCGTCGAGGTGCGGGTGACGCTGACCGACGCCGAGCGGCTGGCCTACGCGATGGCCGAGTCCGAGGAGCGCTACCGGTTCTGCGCGACCACACCGTCCAAGACCCGGGTGACCGAGGCGCTGGTCCGGCAGCACCCGGGCGAGCAGGTGCTGGTCATCGGGCAGTACATCGACCAGCTCGACGAGCTGGGCGAGCACCTGAACGCGCCGGTGATCAAGGGGGAGACGAAGGTCAAGGAGCGGGAGCGGCTCTTCCAGGCGTTCCGCGACAGGGAGATCCAGGTCCTGGTCGTCTCCAAGGTCGCCAATTTCTCGATCGACCTGCCGGAGGCGGCGGTGGCCATCCAGGTCTCGGGCACCTTCGGGTCGCGGCAGGAGGAGGCGCAGCGGCTCGGCCGGGTGCTCCGGCCGAAGGCGAACGGAGGCGGGGCCCGGTTCTACTCGGTGGTCAGCCGCGACACGGTCGATCAGGATTTCGCCGCCCACCGGCAGCGGTTCCTGGCCGAGCAGGGGTACGCATATCAGATCATCGACGCGGACGACGTGCTCGCCGGAGAATAGCCCCACATGGCGAACACGTCGTCAATTTGTGTCAGGTCCACGAAATCCCGCGGGCTTTCGACAAACAAACCACCCCCTCGCTAGGCCTCGCGGCCACTGGCGACATACCCCCATGATCTGCGGGAGTCACCATGTTCGCCTGGCTTTTTCGCCATTTCACAGGAGAATGACGGAGGGTGCCAGGATGATTACCGAACGATCAGTCCACCGACAAAGAAAACGCTTTCCGCGATCATCCACATGATCACCGCAGCGATCATCAGAGTGATAAAACGATTTTCGTCACCGCGAATCCGGGGCATCAGCCAGGCACCCGCCGTGCAACCGGCCGCGATCACCGCGAACAGGGCCGATGTCCCGGCCACCCCGTCCAGCCGAGCCACGCAGCCCGGGTCGGAGCAGAATGCCTCCGGCCCCCAGCCCGCGAACACCGAAAACCCCCAGAGCGCGGCCAGGAGAAGATTGGCGACCGTCGGTATGACAGGGGAGATCCGCACGCCCATCGGGATACCCGCGCCCGCCGCGCCCCAGTCCGACGTTAATCCTTTTGAGACACACCGGTGCCACCGCTAGGCTGGCCCATTCGCTACCCGATGACCACCACCTCCGTTTATCGAATGGGAGGCGCTTCAGCGTGCCCGCACATCAATTGGCCCCTGACATAGCCGACGATCCCGCCCGGACCCTCGCCGCCGAGCGCGAGCACCTGGCCACCTCCAGAACGGCGCTGCGCGCGATGCGCGAGCACGCCCAGTCCCTCTCCTCCGACGCCGCCGGAGACTGGGTCTCCCAGCAGATCCTGCAGGCGCTGCTGGACCAGCGGGTGGCGGCGCTCGCCGACCACTCGGGCACGCCCCTGTTCTTCGGCCGCCTCGACCGCCAGGCGGACGACGACCTTCCCGGCACGGTCTACGTCGGGCGCAGGCACGTCCACGACGAGCGCAGCCGCCCCCTGGTGATCGACTGGCGCGCCCCGGTCTCGCGGGCCTTCTACCAGGCCAGCCCGTCCGACCCGATGCGCGTCGTGTTGCGCCGCCGGTTCGGCTACCAGGGCGGCGACCTGACCGCCTACGAGGACGAGCGCCTCGACCAGGGCGGCGCCGCCCTCGCCCAGAGCAGGATCCTCACCGAGGAGATCGAGCGCCCCCGCTCGGGACCGATGCGCGACATCGTCGCGACGATCCAGCCCGACCAGGACGAGATCGTCCGCTCCGAACTCGGCCGGACGGTGTGCGTCCAGGGTGCCCCCGGCACCGGGAAGACCGCCGTCGGCCTGCACCGGGCCGCCTACCTGCTCTTCACCCACCGTGAGCGGCTCGCCAGGTCGGGTGTGATGATCGTCGGCCCGAACCGGGCGTTCCTCTCCTACATCTCCTCGGTCCTGCCCGCGCTGGGCGAGGTCAAGGTCGACCAGACCACGATCGCCGGGATCCTCGGCGACCACTCCGCGCCCGAGGACCCCGCGGTCGGCACGCTCAAGGGCGACGCGAGGATCGTCGGTGTGCTGCGACGCGCCCTGTGGGCGCACGTGGTCAAGCCCACCGAGGGCGTGCTGTTCACCAAGGGGATCAACCGCTACCGGGTGGCGGACCACGAGGTCCGCGAGATCGTCGCCTCGCTCCGCGGCACCACCCGCTACGGTCCGGGGCGCGCGACGCTCGCCCAGCGGCTCGCCCACCTGGTGCTCGTCCGGATGGAGCAGCGCGGTGAGTCTCCCGACGACCGGGTGCAGGACGCGGTCGCCAGGTCCAAGCCGGTCAGGCAGCTCGTGGACGCGGTCTGGCCCAAGCTGACCCCGCAGCAGGTGCTCCATCGGCTGTTCAGCGACCCCGCCTTCCTCGCCGCCGCCGCCAAGGACGATCTCACCGCCGCCGAGCAGTCGCTGCTGCTCTGGCTCAAGCCTCCCAAGTCCTTCCGCTCGGCTAAGTGGTCGGCGGCCGACGGCGCGCTGATGGACGAGCTGGGCGACATGATCGAACGGACCGTCCCGCTGGGCCACCTGGTCGTGGACGAGGCCCAGGACCTGTCGGCGATGCAGTTGCGCGCCCTCGGCCGGCGCTGCCGCACCGGCTCCGCCACCGTCCTGGGCGACCTCGCCCAGGGCACCACGCCCTGGTCCGCCCGGTCCTGGACCGAGGTCCTGGGCCATCTGGGCTTCGAGGACGGCGCCGTCACCGAGCTGACCCTCGGCTTCCGCGTGCCTCGCGAGGTCCTCGACTACGCGGCCAGGCTGCTGCCCTCCGTCGCCCCGGACCTGGCCGCCCCCCGGTCACTGCGCCCCGGCGCGGGCTCCCTGTCGGTGCGGCCGGCACCCGACCTGACCGCGGCACTGGCCCATGCCGCGCGGGAGGCGCTCGCCCGCGAGGGCTCGATCGGCGTCATCGTCCCCGACGCCCTGGTGGGCGCCGCGTCCGAGGCCCTGTCCGACCTGGATCACCGGGTGCTGAGCCCCGACACCGTCGAGGACCACCGCCTCCTGGTCATCCCGGCGACCCTGGCCAAGGGCCTGGAGTACGACCACGTGATCGTGGCCGAACCCGCGGACATCGTCGACGCCGAACCTCGCGGCCTGGCCCGCCTGTATGTGGTCCTGACCCGGGCCGTCACCTCACTGACCGTCCTGCACGCCCGGGAGCTTCCCGCCCAGCTCGCCGGGTGACCGCCTGATCGGGCTACGGTCCGCTCCCCGGCCCGCGCGCACTGGTCGGGGCGGTACTCCGGCGAATGTGATGCGCCGCTCTGATCCCGAAAGGATTTATACCGACCGGGATGACCCTGATGACCCCGTTGGTCTTGGGGTTGATCACAGTCACGCTGTCCGTGTCCAGGTTGGCCACATAGATCTGGGCACCGTCAGGGGAGATCGTGATTCCGAAGGGAGAGCCCTCGACCGGGATGGTGGCGGTGACCTTGTTGGTCTTGGCGTCGATCACCGTCACGACGTTCGGAATCAGGTTGGTCACGTAGACGTAGGCGCCGTCATCGGAGACCGCGATCCTGAAAGGATGGTTACCCGCGGGAATCTCGGCGATGACCTTGTTGGTCCTCACGTTGATCACCGACACGGTGTCGGAGTCCTGGTTGGCCACATAGACAAGGGGACGAGTGGGAGAGAATCTGATCCCGAACGGACTGTGGCCGACCGGGATGGTGGCGATGACCCTGTTGGTCACCATGTCGATCACCGACACGGTGTCGGAGTCCTGATTGGCCACATAGACACGGCGATAGGGAGCGGCGGCGAGTCTGAAGGGGCTGTGGCCGACCGGGATGATGGCGATGACCCTGTTGCTCCTCGTGTCGATCACCGACACGACGTTCGCCTGCACATCGGTCACGTAGACGCGGGTGCCACCGTAGGAGACGTCGACCCCGACAGGGTGGCCGTCGATGGGGATGGTGGCGGTGACCTTGTTGCTCCTTGTGTCGATCACCGACACGTTGTCCGACTGCGCGTTGGTCACGTAGACATGTGCGTTGTCGGGAGCGACCGCCACCCCGATGGGGTTCTCACCGACGGTGATGGTGGCGGTGACCGTGTTGGTCGTCGTGTCGATCACCGACACGGTGTTCGACTGTGAGTTGGCCACGTAAACGACATTCTCCGGCGGCGTGGTCGCCACAGCCGTGGCCGTCGGCGCCGCCAGTCCGGCCACGATGACCAGCACCGCCATGGCTGGGAGGACACGTGACCGCCACCCACCCCCCGGTAACCGACCAGGTGGTTTCCAGTGGTTATGATCCATCGTTCCCCTCACCTACCGCTGCACCACCAAGAACCCCGTCACTACAGCAAGGACTTTGTTCTATGGCCGCACGGCAGCGCGTCCCGGAAACGACACACCGGCTTGAACTCTTGTTCCGTCCGCCTTGTCCATTTATTGCTTGATAGCACCGAAGTCAGCCGACCAGCTGGGATGTGACCGCGCCCCTCGGCCGGTCCCCGGCTTTTCGAGATCCCTCTTCTCCGTACCGGCCGGCGCCGGATCGAACTCCGCGGCTCGTGGCCTCTCCGGCGGCGCCCATCGGGACGGCCCCTTCGAGGACGCACGACGACAGGTGACGGACGATGCCTCGGGGAACACGTAAAAGAGGCGCCCCCGACATCTCGGGGTCGCCTCTTTTACCTGAAAGCGGTTGGACTTAGAAGTCCATGTCGCCGCCGCCGGGCATGGCGGGAGCGGCCGCGGCCTTCTCGGGCTTCTCGGCGATGACAGCCTCGGTGGTGAGGAACAGCGCCGCGATGGACGCCGCGTTCTGCAGAGCGGAACGCGTCACCTTGGCCGGGTCGATGATGCCCGTCTCGAACAGGTTGACGTACTCGCCGGTGGCGGCGTTGAGACCCTCACCCGCGGGAAGGTTGCGCACCTTCTCCACCACGACGCCGCCCTCAAGGCCGGCGTTGACGGCGATCTGCTTCAGCGGCTCCTCAAGGGCCTTCTTGACGATCGCGGCACCGGTGGCCTCGTCGCCGGAGAGCTCCAGCTTGTCGAACGCCTTGGCGCCGGCCTGCAGCAGAGCCACGCCACCGCCGGGGACGATGCCCTCCTC